>JAOACF010000065.1 GCA_026417995.1 Negativicutes bacterium | reverse complement strand
ACTTCACACTGAGGATAAGACAAAAGTAACCTTTAACGATGTCGCCGGGGCGGACGAAGCCAAGCAGGAATTGGAAGAAGTTGTCGAGTTTTTGAAGCATCCCAAAAAATTTAACGATCTTGGCGCCCGCATCCCTAAGGGTGTACTCTTATTTGGGCCGCCCGGAACGGGAAAAACGCTGCTTGCCCGGGCGGTGGCCGGTGAAGCCGGTGTGCCGTTCTTCAGCATCAGCGGTTCTGATTTTGTCGAGATGTTTGTTGGCGTTGGCGCGTCCCGGGTACGCGACCTGTTCGAACAAGCCAAAAAAAATGCTCCCTGCATTGTGTTCATAGACGAGATTGATGCTGTGGGCCGTCAGCGCGGCGCCGGCCTCGGCGGCGGTCATGACGAGCGGGAACAGACATTAAACCAGTTGCTGGTCGAAATGGATGGTTTTGGCGTAAACGAAGGCATTATCATTATCGCCGCCACCAACCGGCCGGATATTCTTGACCCGGCGCTGCTCCGCCCGGGCCGTTTTGACCGGCAGATTGTCGTTGACAAACCGGATGTTAAGGGACGCCTGGAAATTTTGAAAGTGCATACGCGCGGCAAGCCTCTGGCCAAAAATATCAGCCTGGAAGTGCTGGCGCGCCGAACCCCCGGCTTTACCGGGGCCGATCTCAGCAACCTGGTCAATGAAGCGGCGCTGCTGGCAGCCCGCCGCAATAAAAAACGCATCGAGATGACGGAACTGGAAGAAGCTGTCGAGCGGGTTGTGGCCGGTCCGGAGCGCAAGAGCAAGGTAATCAGCGACAAAGAAAAGAAACTGACTGCTTACCATGAAGCCGGTCATGCACTGGTGGGCATGATGCTGACCCATACTGACCCGGTCCACAAAGTGTCGATCATCCCCCGCGGACGCGCCGGCGGTTATACGCTGATGCTGCCGAAAGAAGACCGGTACTATGCTACGCGTTCGGAGCTTTTGGATCAGCTTAAGACGCTGCTGGGCGGACGGGTAGCCGAAGCGCTGGTGCTGGGCGAAATAAGCACCGGGGCGCAAAATGACCTGGAACGCGCTACCGAACTGGTCCGTAAGATGATTACGGAGTTCGGCATGAGCGAAGTGCTTGGCCCCATTACTTTCGGCCGTAGGCAAGAACAGGTTTTTCTGGGGCGAGACATTGCCCGCGACCGCAATTACAGTGAAGAAGTTGCGTACGCCATCGATAAAGAAGTCCGGCGGTTAATCGAAGATGCATACGCCAAGACCGAGCAAATGCTCAAAGAGAATATGGAAAAACTGCATCTGATTGCCGCAGCGCTGCTGGAACGTGAAACGCTGGAAGGCGAGGAACTCGAGCAACTGCTCAAAAACGGCCATATTCAAGATAAGAACACAGATGCCGAAGAGGAGCAACCTGCGGTTGCGCCCGTTCAGGCACTTCCCGGTCCGGATGAAGGTCCGGGGCCTAAGATTGTGTATATAAGCCGGCGAGAAGAAAATACCAGCCTGTTTCGCCGGAGGTAAGCGCAAAAAAACTGCGGTAGATTGAGATCTGCCGCGTTTTCATTTTATAGCACAGATTTAGCTGTTACGAGTGATGAATTTATTGCCTAAAGCGCCATTACGGGTGTAGCACTCGTCCGACCAATTTGGGCCTGTGCCGGCGCAGCGCAGCTTCAACCCACTTGCTTTGCGCAGGTTCGCAATGGACAATCAGCAGAATGCTGTCCTCATGAGCAGCCCGGCTTTTTTTCTTTGCACTGTTGCAATAATCCCAGCCGAACCCAACCGCTGCCCCGGTGAACAGGCCGATGAGGCCCCAAATAATCGGCCCCCACTCCAGGACATAACCATAGATGATGCCAAACAGCATGAAGATCGTGCCGCTGATGGCCGCGGCGTCAATCAGGCTATCGCCGTCTGCGCGACGGAGTGTATCGATGATTGGCGGCTGGAACCCCGCCCCCTCCATCGGGACGGCCAAGATACGCTCTTGGCGGATACCGCCTGCGACCAGTTCGCCGATCGCCATTTCCAGCAGGCGGGAGTGGGGAAATAACCCAAGTACATACATAAATCGATCCCTTTGTGCGGCGATTTTTATACGGGCATTATGAATGCGGGGCTCTGATAGTTGGCGGTAAGATGCGCGGTTTGTTCGCTCCGGAAGAGTTTGTTGCCTTCAACGGCGCTTACATACGCATCATGTACGGCGAAGCCGTATACCGAAGGCATGAACATCAGCCAGCCGTAGTTTACCACGGCTTTAGCCTGGGAGAAATCGCCGATAAAGCTTAGTTGGACGGCGGTGAGGGCATTGGAAAAATAAGCGACAGTCATCCACCACGCCAGAAGGAAAAAAGCGGTCGCGGTACGGTAGACATAAAGATGTCCGACGCCCGGCATGAGGAGCGACCAGGCCGCCGCCAGCCACGGCGTCCGGAGATCAAGTGCATTGATATCAAGCGCGTCAAGCGAATATATGCGGCTGGGAATGCGGTTATAGGCGGCAAGTGCGGCTTGTTTGTTAAACTCCACTGCCAGCCGGTAGCTGCTCCAAATGCAAAAGATATAGACCGGAGGATACATTAGCAGCCATTTGGTATCAAGCGCCGTCAGCGCTGCCCGGAAATCGCCGTTGAAGGAATATAAGATCGCGGTATTCAGGTGGGAGCTGTTGTTGGTGATAACCTCCCACACAACGAGGAGATAGCCGCGCAGCAGGCTGCCGACATGCAGAAAGCCAAATCCCGGAAGCGCGGCTGACCACCAAGCCGCCGCCCAGGGATTGCGGCGATGGATGATTTTGGTCGAAAAACCGGAGAGATAGTTCGAAGGATAGCGTTGGTGCGAGCTTGAGTTCATGAGGTTAGCCCCTTTGCGGCGGTGTCTATTAGCATACGCAAAAAAAGCATGATTATGTAAAAAATGAGTCCCGCGAAGAGAGACTCATTTTTGTGAATGCGAAAGGACTGGTGCAAGTCTTTTCAGCCAGTTTAATTGTTTCTGGGTTAACGTCAAGCGCCTGCGCACATATTGCCTGCGGGAAGGGTGAGGATAAAGGTTGCGCCCCGGCCTTCTACGCTTTCGGCGGAAATTCCGCCGCCCATGGCGTTCATGAGTTTCTTACTGATTGCCAGACCCAATCCCGTACCGCCATCCGTGCGCGCGCGTGATTTTTCCACCCGGTAAAACCTGTCAAAGATAAACGGCAGGTCGGCGGCGGGAATACCGGGGCCCTGGTCAGTTACCTTGATAATAGTGAAATGCCCGGATGACTGCAGCGAAAGCGTAATTTCGGACGCAGGGGGGGCGTAACGGGCGGCATTGCTGATCAGGTTGGTTATAACCTGAGCCAGGCGGTAGGGGTCGGCTTTAACCAGAGGCGTTTTGAGTTTCTCATGGATGGTGATGCGGAGGTTCTTTTCAGACAATAAATGCGATAGGCTGTCTAAGTGGTTTTCCAGGAAAGGCCGGAGTTCCAGGGTGTCCGGATGGATGTTTATTTCGCCGGCCTCCAATTTGGCGAGGTCGGTAAGATCTTCAATCAGCCGGCCAATTCGCCCTGTTGCCGCAACAATATTGTTTATATAGCGTTTTTGTTGGGCGGGATCGGTGACAACGCCGTCAGCCAGGCTCTCGGCCAGAGCCTGGATAGCGGCGACCGGGGTTTTGAGCTCATGGGAGACATTTGCCAGAAATTCACGGCGGTTTTGCTCTATTGCCGCGAGTGATTGGGCCATGCTGTTGAATGTCTGTCCGAGCCGGCCAATCTCGTCCGGTCCAACCGCCGTCGTTCTGGTTTCCAGCCGGCCTTGGGCAAAATCGTCGGCGCTTTTAATGATATTTTCAATCGGCCGGGTCATGTTGCGGGCAATGCAAAAAGCAATAAGCAAGGCGGCGGCCACACCCGTAAACAGGGCATAACCCAGCAGTGTTTCTACCGCTTGCGCCGCGCGGGTGACGCCGGTAATCGGCGTATACAGAAAAAGCGCTAGACGGGGCGAGGTGTTGGGAACAGGCAGGGCTACAACTACCGACGGGTCGGCTTGCCTGCGCCCGGTACGTACCCAGGACTGCGGGTTGCCGTCGAAGAGTTCTCGGAATTCCTCAGAGCTCTCGTAGCGTTTCACCCAGCGTTCAGGCGCTTTGCCGGCAACAACCCGGTTTGTGCTGTCCATCAGCCAGGCGTTGGCGCCGACAAGATCGCCGATGATTTCCAGATTGCCGGGGGTTTTCCCGTCTTTAATTAGGGGAGTAACCAATGCTATTACGCCCTTGCCTTTTTGCATTAAATCCTGGCGTTTGTTTTCCACCGCATAATTGCGCACCAAAATTGACATTAATAGCGCCATGGTTGCAGTGGTTACCAAGATTACGGCGACATGCGACAGTAAGATTTTGCCAAAGATAGAGCGGATCATGGCGCTACCTCGAACTTGTATCCTTTGCCCCACACAGTATGGATGTACGTATACGCCGCATTGTCCAATTTGTGCCGCAGGCGTTTGACAGTAGCGTCTACGGTGCGGGCGTCTCCTTCAAAATCATAGCCCCAGATGTTCAGCAAGAGCTGGTCGCGGGAAAAAACCTGGCGCTGATATCGGGCCAGAAATACCAAGAGGTCAAATTCTTTCGGGGAGAGCATAATTGATGCTCCCTGGCATTCCACCGTCTGGGTTTCCGGCGTTATGACCAGACCGGGAAAGCTCAGCTTCTGCCCGGATTCAAAGAGAATGCCGCTGCGGCGCAGCACGGCTTTCACCCTGGCGACAAGCTCCTTCGGGCTAAAGGGTTTGGTTATATAATCGTCGGCTCCCAGGGAAAACCCGGTTATTTTATCGTTTTCAGCGCCTTTGGCAGTGAGAAAAATTATCGGTACGTGGCGGGGGAGGGCGCGGCATATTTCCCAACCGGACAGTTTGGGCAGCATTACGTCCAGGAGCAGGAGGTCCGGCCGGCAGGTTTCGTCCAGCTCCAGCGCTTGCTGGCCGTCAGCAGCGGTGAACACGAGAAATCCTTCCCGCCGGAGGTATAATTCTACGACTTCCAGAATATTCGGCTCATCATCGGCTACAAGGATCTTAACAGGCATACAGCACCTCCTGGTTGCCCCTTTTTTAAAATCATGCTATCATAATTTTGGCGATCAGCCAAGCAGGATTCGCATGTGCACGTTCATCCCCCGCGGCGGTTTTTTTTGTGCCGGCAGCGCTCGCCAGATTGACAAGATAGTTAACCTCTCTATATGATAATGGTAAACGTATGTGGGGGCGATAAGGTGCGCGATAAAATCTTGGAACTCTTAAAAAGCAATGAGAGCTATTTATCGGGCGAGGATATCAGCCGCCGGATGGATGTGTCCCGAACCGCCATTTGGAAGCATATACAAGCGTTAAAGCAGGAAGGCTATGATATTGAATCACACCCGCGGCTTGGTTATCGCCTGCGGCAGATACCTGACCGCCTGCTGCCGGAGGAGATACGTCCGCGGTTGAACACCGTAAAGATTGGACGCGGCGGGATTCATTATTTTTCCGAGGTAGCATCAACGAATAATGAGGCTAAAAAGCTTGCCGCCGCTGGCTGCGCGGAAGGAACGATTGTCCTGGCTGAGGCGCAAAACGGCGGCCGCGGCCGGCTCTCGCGGGGATGGTTTTCCCCCTTTGCCCGCGGCATCTGGCTTTCAGTAGTGCTTAGGCCGCCGTTTAGTCCTCAGGAAGCGCCAAAATGCACGATGATGGCGGCAGTTGCGGTAAACCGGGCAATCCGCCGGGTTGCCGGCATTGAGAGCGGGATCAAGTGGCCGAATGATATTTTATGCGGCGGTAAAAAGCTGGTGGGCATTCTCACCGAAATGAGCGCGGAAATGGATGCCATCAACCATATCGTAATTGGAATCGGTATGAATGTGAATATTGCGCCCGAAGACTTTCCCCCCGACCTGGCCCCAATCGCCACATCGCTTGCAGCTGAGGCGGGGAAACCGGTATCACGGCTGGAACTTCTTGCCGCCGTGCTGGCGGAATTGGACAAGATTTACCAACATGCGACGGCATACGGATTTGGCGAAGTTTTGCAGCGGTGGCGGCAAGAGTCGGTCACACTGGGGCAAGAAGTAACTGTACTGGGCGTCAGCAAGCAGTTTTCCGGCTTGGCGGTCGATATTGACGAAGACGGAGCATTGCTGGTCAAAACGCCGGACGGCATAGAAAAGGTGTTGGCCGGAGATGTCTCAATCCGGCCCAAACAGTAGAGGAGTTAGAAGAAATGGCTACAAGATATATGGCACTAACCGGATTATTTGCCGGTCTGCTTGCGGTGAGTTCGCAGATATCCTTTCCCCTGGGGCCCGTACCCCATACCATGCAAGTTTTCTTTGTACTGCTGGCCGGGTTATTGCTTGGCAGCCGCTGGGGCTTTGCCAGCGTGGCAGTATGGGTTGCCTTGGGGGTGTTTGGCTTGCCTGTCTTTGCCCAGGGAAAAGCGGGAGTAGCCGTGCTGGCCGGGCCTACCGGCGGTTTTTTGGTTGGTTTTGCGGTGTGCGCTTTCCTGGTCGGAAAATTGACGGAAAATGCCGATCACGGCTATTTACGGACATTGGCGATTATGCTCGCCGGTCTTTTCGTCGTATATGCAATTGGGTTGGCTGGATTTATGCTGAGTTTTCACTATTTCCTGCATAAGCCAATGACGTTGGACAAAGCGGTTACGCTTGCGGTTGCGCCGTTTTTGCCTTTTGATATTGTGAAAGCATGTATGGCGGCGTACATCGGCAACCGGGTGAAAAGGGCGCTGATGCGGGCCGGCTATAGCGCGGTGCGCGGACGCCAATAGGTCTTATCCATACTTTAGGAGGGAACGCTGATGCTATTAGTTTTTGATGTGGGCAATACGAATATTGTGCTTGGCGTTTATCAGGGAGACAAGCTGCTGGTCAACTGGCGCGTTTCGACTGACCGGCAGAAAACGGCAGACGAATACGGGATGCTGATACATAGCCTGTTTCAATTCCGGGGCATCGAGATGAAAGAAATTAAGGCAGTCGTGATTTCTTCGGTTGTGCCACCCCTGGTTGTGCCGCTCAGCCGTATGTGTCAGCGCTATTTTGGCGTCGAGCCGCTGGTTGTGGGGCCGGGCGTCAAAACCGGCATTTGCATTAAATACGAGAACCCGCGGGAAGTGGGCGCAGACCGGATTGTCAACGCCGTAGCGGCGTTTCAAAAATACGGGGGGCCGCTGATTATCGTAGATTTTGGTACTGCCACCACCTTCTGCGCTATTGCCGAAAATGGCGATTATTTGGGTGGAGCGATAGCACCGGGCATTGGCATTTCGACGGAAGCGCTGTTTCAGCGCGCGGCCAAACTGCCCCGCATTGAACTGGCAAAGCCCAAGCATGTGATTTGCCGCAATACTGTCAGCAGCATGCAGTCAGGGATAATTTTCGGCTTTGTCGGCCAAGTTGACGAGATTGTCCGGCGCATGAAAGCAGAAATGGGCGTGCCGCTTAAAGTTATTGCCACCGGCGGCCTGGCGAATTTAATTGCCCAGGAATCGCAGTGCATTGACATTGTCGAACCGTTTCTGACGTTAGAAGGACTGCGTCTGATCTATGAGCGGAATTTTCACGGTAGCTAAGTAGCAACCCCTATGCGGGGTTGTTTATTTTCCAGTTACCTGCGGGATGATAGATAGGGTGGTGATCAATGGTGCGGATTGGTTCTATTGAACTTGAAAATCCGGTAATACTTGCGCCAATGGCCGGTGTTACCGATTTACCGTTTCGTCTGCTTGCCAGGGAGATGGGCTGCGGCCTGGTCTATTCCGAAATGATCAGTGACAAGGGATTAATTTATCAAAACTGTCACACGCTTGATCTGCTGCGCATCGATGAACGGGAACGCCCGGTAACGGTGCAAATTTTCGGGTCTGAACCGGGGCCGATGGCCGAAGCGGCTAAAATTGTCGAACAAGCCGGCGCCGATATTATTGACATCAATATGGGGTGCCCGACACCCAAAATCGTTAAAAATGGTGAAGGTGCGGCCCTGATGCGCAACCCCCGGCTGGCGCACGCCATTATGCAAAAAGTGGTGGCTGCCGTTAATACGCCGGTAACCATTAAGACCCGCAAAGGCTGGGACGACAATTCGGTAAATGCGGTCCTCCTCGCACGCTTGGCCGAGGATGCCGGCATTGCAGCCGTAGCTGTACATGGCCGGACGCGTGAGCAATTTTATTCCGGCAAAGCCGACTGGAGTATTATCCGTGAGGTCAAGGCAAGTGTCTGTATTCCCGTCATTGGCAACGGCGATATCCGGACGCCGCAGGATGCGGTAAACATGTTGACGGCAACAGGCTGTGATGGCATAATGATAGGACGGGGGGCACAGGGAAATCCCTGGATATTTCGCCAAGTGTCGCGCTATCTTGCCACAGGTCAAGTTGTGCCGGCGCCCGGCATTGCGGAGCGGCTGGAAGTGCTGCTGCGCCATTTGGACATGCTAGTTGAATTGAAAGGCGAATATATTGGCATTCGCGAAATGCGCCGCCACGCAGCTTGGTACACCAAAGGCTTGCCGCATTCGGCCGAGCTGCGGCTTAGATTCAATCAAGCCCAGAGCCGGGAAGACTTTATCCGTGTGTTGAACATACTTGCCGTTTATAGCCGAGGTGATAGTTCTGTCCAGTCCAATGCTGATTTTGCCAGTGGCCAATAATGTTTTGCCGCGGCCTGCCGGCGGCCGCATCCGGGGCATGTTCCTCATGGAGCAGGGAGGCAGTTTGCTTACCCAGGCAGGCAAAGGCTGCGATATTCTTATTTGCCCATGGGTTGTGGATGAAGCTGCCTTATATCCGGTAGGTGTAGTAAGCCGTGTCGTCGAACTGGAACAACAAACGCTGCACGATCATGAGGCAGGCGAGGTTACTGTTTTGCTGGCCGTGCTTGAAGGGCGGGGCCACGCTCGCTGGCATTCGCTGAAGAATGCCGGGAATCTACTCTTTTCTACAGATGTTGAGTTCTTAAATTTTTATCAAATGCGCAAGGAATATCCGGTCATTTCCGGTGCCGGGTGGCAGCCGGCAGGCGGTTTTACAGAATTCCGGCATTCAGCTGATATTCCGGTCACGATTTACGGCACTGATCTTGCGACAGGGCGTCAGGTCTCGATATCTGCCAATCTCGGCGGATTAGTCGAGCAGGAGCAGGCGCACACAATTGAACATGCGGTCATTCGTGCGCTTAGAACCTATGGTCTCTGTACGGTAAGAACGCTAATTGACGCTCTTGGCAAAGAAACTTCTGAACTGAAACAATCCATCGAAAAGAGCTTTCGTTTTACTATGCCGGAGTTTTTAGGCACCACCGCTACGGGCGCTTGCGGCAATGAGATGACCAACCTGGCACAGTTTTATCTCGCGAAAGGCTTTCTTGATAACTTGCAGGAGGGGCGGTCCTGGCAGGAGGCGCTGATAAGCGCCCGCCGCATGACGATGTCCCAACTGGCCGGAGATCTCGGCCTGACAACGCAGGAGGGAATTCGCGTTTTGCAAGGCTTAAAAAAAGGCATGAGCCATGATGATACACCGCTGAAAACAGAATTGCTCAAGAAAGTGCTTAGCCGGTTTCCCTTTGAACCCTGGGAATAACCGGCTGCTTTTTTTCTCCCTTTCTGTCGGAAAAAAATGCAAAAGATTTTGCAGGAAATTTTGCCAAAACTGCATAAGAAACTTGTATGTACACATAATTGTGCACATATACTATAGCGGGAGGTAGCTTCTTATGCTGCTAAGGATCGGCGATAAGATTGTTAACCGCCAGAAGGTTCATCAAACCATCGATGCGATGCTTGACATGCGCAGTGCAGGGATGTCCCAGCAGGAAGTGGCCGGCAAATATGGGGTGGACCGAACGGCTATTTCCCGCATTGAAAGCTTAGGGGAAATCCGCAAGGGTGGCCTCATTGCGCTGGTCGGTTTTCCGATCAAGAATTGCGAAGAACTGGCGAATATGGCTCGGCAGGAGGGGGTAGACTACTGTCTATTGCTGTCGGAAAAGGAACGCTGGAATTTCGTACAAGAGAAATCAGGTATTGAACTGTTTAATCAAATTATGGAAATTATCGCCAAACTAAGGACGTATGATATTGTAATCTTTCTGGGCTCCAATATGCGCATCAGGCTGCTGGAAACACTTCTTGACAAAGATGTGATCGGCGTGCAAATCGGTGAATCGCCGATAGCCGATGATAAATACGTTAACCCGGAAGATATTCGCACGATTATCCGGCAGCTGAAGTTTTAACCGGGAGGGGCTTATGAAACACGTAGTGAGTATCAGCCTTGGCTCATCGCAGCGCAACGGCAGCGCAATTCAAACATTTGGCGGACACTCATTTAAAATTGAACGCATCGGTACAGACGGCGACAAAGTAAAAGCGATGCAGTTGCTGCAGGAGATGGATGGCAAGGTAGACGCATTTGGATTGGGAGGAACCGATCTGTACGTCTACGCCGGGAGCAAGCGGTATATGTTCAGGGAAACGGCGCGCATCGCAGCTGCGGCTAAAAAAACGCCCGTGGTGGACGGCAGCGGTATTAAGAACACGCTGGAGCGGCGGGTTGTTGATTTCTTAATGGCAAAGCATAAGCTGGATTTTCGCTCCCGCAAAACGCTTGTTGTCTGCGCCGTGGATCGCTTCGGTCTGGCCGAGGCCTTGGTTGCTGCCGGCAGCAAGGTGGTTTTCGGGGACTTAATGTTTGGTCTGGGTGTGCCGGCGCCAATTCATACATTGTCCGGGCTTGACCGGCTGGCAAAGCTCATTGCGCCGGTTATAACCCGGTTGCCGGTAAGTTGGTTTTACCCGACTGGGAAAGCGCAGACCGAAAGCAAACCGCGCTTTGCGAGATATTTTCGAGAAGCGGACATCATTGCCGGTGATTTTCATTTTATCCGGCGTTACGCTCCGGATAACCTCGCCGGTAAAATTATTATCAGTAATACCGTCACCGCTGAGGATGAGCATATGCTAAAGCGGCGGGGAGTACATACGCTGGTAACTACGACGCCGGAAATTGGCGGGCGCTCATTCGGAACGAATATACTGGAGGGTGTACTGGTTGCTTTGGCTGGCAAAAGACCTGACGATCTGACGTATCGCGATTATGAAAAACTGCTTGATGAAATCAGGATTGAGCCGCGGGTAAAACAGCTTGCAGATTAAAGGAGGCCTCTTTGTGGAAAAGTTTGCTTTTATTGTTCATCCCATAACGGCAAGGGATTTTTGCCGCAAATTTCCCTTCGCCCGCAATTGGTCGGATGGCTTTATTGAGAGCATAACCAGATTTATTCCTCCCTTCAAAGTATCGCACATCACTGGCATTAATTCACCGGTTAATCAGGCGGAAGGCTGGTTTGTGGGGTGCCCGCTCACTTCCAATCAAATGGTGAGTATGCCGGAAGAAGTCGTTTTGAAGAAAATCATCAAAGCCGGTAAAGTGGCGGAAAAACTGGGTGCCAAAATAGTGGGCTTGGGCGCGTTTACTTCGGTTGTCGGCGACGCCGGAGTTACCATTGCCAAAAATTTAAATATAGCGGTGACCACCGGCAATAGCTATACGGTTGCTACCGCGATTGAAGGCACGGCTGAAGCCGCGAAAATTATGGGGCTGGATATGAGCAAAGCCAATGTCCTGGTGCTGGGGGCGACCGGTTCGATTGGCGCCGCCTGCGCCCAGATACTCTCCCGCAAAGTTCGCTATTTGACGTTGGCTGCTCGCAATGAAGCTAAACTGGAAAAACTTGCTTCACAAATTTTTAAAACAACAGGATTAGCCGTAAAGGTTACGGCAAATACTAAGGCTGCTCTAAAAGCGGCTGACATTGTTATCGCGGTGACGAGCGCCGTCGACAGCATCATTGAGCCCGAGGATTTAAAGCCGGGAGCGATTGTTTGCGATGTGGCACGGCCCCGTAATGTATCAAAGCGGGTCGCTGAAATGCGTAACGATGTCTTGGTCATTGAGGGCGGGGTAGTAGAGGTTCCGGGAGATGTGAATTTCGGCCTGAATTTTGGTTTTCCGCAGCGTACTGCTTATGCATGCATGGCGGAAACGATGATTTTAGCACTGGAGCAGCGTTATGAAAACTTTACCTTAGGGCGCGAACTGACAATTAAGCAAGTAGAAACCATCAGTCAACTGGCGCGCAAGCACGGGTTTAAACTCGCCGGGTTCCGCAGCTTTGAGCGGGCGGTCGCTCCTGAAGAAATTTTGCGCATCAAGAACAATGCAGTAGCCCGCAGCAGCCAACTGGCGTTGGGAATTCATTAGGAAATTGTTGACAACTTACAGTTTTATGCCTATAATGAATGCAGAAAAGCGGGGAGAGCCCTTTGCCAGGGTTTATATGTCTCTCACAGAAGAGTGTCAAGTTCTACTTGACACTATTTATATTGCCTAGTGAGTAGCAAGCAAGATTTTTTCGGCTGCGGGTTTCAATTTTTTGACTTTCGAATACGATAATACAGATTGCTGTAAAGCTAACGTCGAATCTCAATAGACAGAAGGAGAGCAAAAAATGACGGAAAAGGAAATTATCCTAACCCCGGAAGGATTGAAAAAAATAGAGCACAAGCTGGAGCACCTGAAATCCGTTAGACGCCGTGAAGTCGCTGAGCGCATCAAACAAGCCATTGAATTTGGGGACATTAGCGAAAACTCCGAGTATGAAGACGCCAAAAATGAGCAGGCATTTATTGAGGGTGAAATCCTGACCCTGGAAAAAATGCTGCGCAATGCCAAAGTCATTGATGCTCATGATATTAGCGATAAAGTTGTTACTTTAGGATCGACTATTATTTTGAAGGACTTAGAATTCGGCGATGAACTGGAATATACAATTGTCGGTTCGGCTGAGGCTGACCCTAGTGAAATGAAAATATCGAATGAATCACCTGTAGGCCAGGCGATTATGGGACGCGCTGTAGGCAGCGTTGTGGAAGTCAACGTGCCGGCAGGCATACTGAAATATGAGATAGTGGCGATTAAGAACCAGAATGGCATGTAGCGAGGGAGAAAAAATGACTACCAAGCAGGAACCGGAGATACAGTCGGAACTAACTGCCGAAGAGCTTAACGAACAAATGCGCATCAGGCGTGAAAAAATGTCGGCCTTAGCGGCTGAAGGAATAGAGCCGTTTGGCCGGAAATATCAGATTACCCACCATGCGGCCGATATCACCGGCCGCTTTGAAGCATTGGAAGGACAAACTGTGCGGTTAGCCGGCCGGGTTATGACCTTCCGCGGCCATGGCAAAGCAGCATTTGCCCATATTATGGACATGTCTGGGCAAATCCAGATTTACTTGCGTCAAGATGAGATGGGGACCAATACCTATGCGTTGCTTGACCATCTCGATCTTGGAGATATCCTCGGCATCGAAGGGAAGGTTTTTCGGACGCAAAAAGGAGAAATCAGCGTTCGCGCTACCAGTTTAGAATTTTTAGCCAAATGCCTGCGGCCGTTGCCGGAAAAATGGCATGGACTTAAGGATATTGAAACAAGGTATCGGCAGCGGTATCTTGATTTAGTTGTAAACCCGGAGGTTCGGCAGACCTTCCTGCTGCGCAGCAAGACGATCAAAGCACTGCGCACATTGTTGGATGCTAAAGGTTTTGTGGAAGTTGAGACGCCGATGATGCATCCCATCGCCGGGGGGGCTGCTGCACGGCCCTTTATCACCCATCACAATGCGCTGGATATGAAGCTATATATGCGGATTGCTCCCGAACTGTATCTGAAACGGCTGATTGTTGGCGGTTTTGAGCGAGTGTATGAGCTCAATCGGGTTTTTCGCAACGAAGGCATCTCAATTAAGCATAACCCTGAGTTTACTATGCTTGAACTTTATCAGGCGTATGCCGATTATCAGGATATTATGAAACTTACGGAAGAACTGATTGCCAATGTCGCGCTGGAGATTCTCGGCACGACGAAGATTAGCTATCAGGGCCGGGAGATTGACTTAACTCCTCCCTGGAACCGGCTGACTATGACTGAAGCTGTCAAACAATACGGCGGGGTAGATTTTAGCCAGGTTAAAACTATTGAGGAAGCTCGAGCTATTGCTGATAATCTGCAGGTTAAATATGAGCCAAAAGACGGTGTCGGCGGAATTCTCAACAATATCTTCGAAGAAGTTGCCGAAAAACACCTGATTCAGCCGACATTTATCATCGGCCACCCGACGGAGATATCCCCGCTAGCAAAACGCAATAAAGAGAACCCGGACATCACTGACCGCTTTGAAGCGTTTGTTTTTGGCAGAGAGATAGCGAATGGCTTTTCAGAACTGAATGATCCGATTGATCAGAAGGGCAGATTTTTAATTCAGGTAAGTCAGCGCGAATCAGGCGATGATGAAGCGCACATGATGGATGAAGACTACATCACGGCTCTTGAGTTTGGCATGCCGCCTACCGGCGGCTTGGGGATAGGCATCGATCGTTTGGTCATGTTCCTGACAGACAGCTATTCAATTCGCGATGTGATACTGTTCCCGCACATGCGTCACAAAGAATAAAAAGATTAACTAATGGCCCTGCATACTTGACAATGCAGGGTCGTTGTGATACCATAACATTCGTCCGCTGGCCGGTTATTTGCCGCTTGGTGCAAGTTTCCAGCAATTCAAATATTGACAATGCATAGCAAGCATGTTAATATATAAAAGTCGCCTGCAGATATTTGTTAAGTTGTGGCGACATTGGAAAAAATGTTTATATTGACATAGTCGAAAGGCTGTGCTAATATATAAAAGTCGCCTCGCAAGAGGCGAGTGTTCCTTGAAAATTGAACAACGTAAGGTTTAACTATGAACACATGTCCATAGTAAGAAGCCAGATGTGCGAACCAATCAATTTCAATTGATAAACAAAGAGCCATCAAGGCTCTTCATAATGAAGTCACCCTGTGACTCTGAACTTTTGCCTGGTTACCCTGGGTTCAAAGTTGGGAGCTACACAGACGGCATATTTTATGGAGAGTTTGATCCTGGCTCAGGACGAACGCTGGCGGCGTGCTTAACACATGCAAGTCGAACGGGGTAACGCCCGACACTGAGTGCTTTTGTAACAGGGAATAGCCAGCGCATAAGCTGCGAAGCAGCTTTACGCGTTTAAAAAAGTGCTAACACAATCCCACGAGCAAGGCAAGAACGCTCAGTGTTGGGCAGTACCTAGTGGCGAACGGGTGAGTAACGCGTAGACAACCTGCCTCAAAGATGGGGACAACACCGCGAAAGTGGTGCTAATAC
>JAOACF010000064.1:9057-15728 GCA_026417995.1 Negativicutes bacterium | reverse complement strand
TGCGCGTCCGTTTCCGTGTCGACGGCGTACTACGTGAAGCAGCCTCCTTCCCGCGTTATTCACACGCCGCCCTTATTTCTCGGGTTAAGATTATGAGTGAAATGGATATCGCCGAAAAGCGCCTGCCCCAGGATGGGCGCATCAAGGTGCAGGAGGCCGGCCGGGACATAGATATCCGTGTGTCAACGCTGCCAACCATTCTTGGTGAAAAAGCAGTATTGCGTATTCTTGACAAAAAAGCTGTCATTATGGATATTAACGGCATCGGTTTTACCTCCGTCAATCTTAGCCGTTACCGTCAGCTTTTTTCGCAATCATACGGCATGGTACTGGTTACAGGCCCGACGGGTTCGGGCAAAACGACCACACTATATGCGACGCTGAACGAGGTCAATGCTCCCGGCAAGAACATTATTACCGTCGAAGACCCGGTCGAGTACCGGCTTGACGGCGTCAACCAGGTACAGGTCAATTATAAGGCCGGACTTACGTTTGCCAATGGCTTGCGTTCTATTCTCCGCCAGGACCCCAATATTATCATGGTCGGCGAGATACGTGATGCGGAGACAGCCGATATCGCTATCAGAGCGGCACTAACCGGTCATTTGGTGTTCAGTACGCTCCACACCAATGACGCGCCTGGCGCCGTAACCCGTTTACTTGATATGGGAATCGAACCGTACTTAGTCGCCTCTTCCGTTCTTGGCGTTGTCGCCCAACGACTGGTGCGCATAATCTGCCCGGAGTGCAAACGTAAATACCGACTGGCTGCCAATTCGCCCGCACGTATTTTTATGGGGGTAGGGTTAACGGAAGAGGTTACGCTGTACGAAGGTGCAGGCTGTCCGCACTGCAGCCACACCGGGTACCGGGGGCGTATGGCCATTCATGAGGTCATGCCCATGTCATCCCTTTTGCGGGATGCCGTAAACAGACGGGCGTCGAGCGATGAAACGGCAAAAATTGCTATGCGCGAAGGTATGAGAACGATGCGCCAGGATGGTATCCAGAAGGCGCTTGAAGGGTTGACCACAATTGAGGAAGTCATGCGCGTGGCCTACGCCGGACTGTAACGGAGGAACCAGTTATGATGGAAACATTGCTTAGGGAAGCGGTTGCACGCGGCGCCTCGGACCTCCATATTACGGTGGGCGTACCGCCGGTCTTGCGCGTTAACGGGCTGCTCACCCGCACGGATTATGCAATCTTGACCTATCAGGATACCGACCGTCTTCTGGCAGATATTACCACCCAGGAGCAGCGCGAAAAATTCAGGCAAATCGGTGAATTGGATTTTTCTTTCGCTATCCCCGGTCTTAGCCGATTCCGGGTAAATGCCTTTCGGCAGCGCGGTGCAGTGGCTATAGCTATCCGTACCGTTATGGAAAACGTACCGACTTTAGAACAACTGAAACATCCTGCGGTATTGAAAACACTGGCCCGCAAGCCGCGCGGCCTGATATTGGTGACAGGGCCGACCGGCAGCGGCAAGTCAACGACATTAGCGGCAATGGTCGATCTCATAAACGAAGAACGGGCCTGCCACATCATCACGCTGGAAGACCCGATAGAATACCTGCACCGGCATAAAAACAGCATCGTGAACCAGCGGGAACTGGGGGCAGACACATTTTCCTTCGCCAATGCGCTGCGGTCAGCGCTGCGCGAAGACCCGGACGTAATCTTAGTAGGTGAGATGCGCGACGTCGAAACGATCGCCACCGCCATTACCGCGGCCGAGACCGGTCATCTGGTGTTGGCGACGCTTCATACCGGCGATGCTGCGCAGACCATCGACCGGATTATTGATGTGTTTCCGCCTTATCAGCAGCAACAAATCCGTATCCAGCTTTCGCTGACGCTGCAGGGAATTGTGGCGCAGCAACTGCTGCCGCGCTTGGATGGTTCCGGCAGGGTAGCCGCGATGGAGATCCTCCTGGCGACGCCGGCAGTTCGCAACTTAATCCGCGAGGGGAAAAGTCATCAGGTTCTGTCTGTCATTCAGACAGGTGCAAAACACGGTATGCAGGCGATGGATATGTCGCTGCGGGACTTATATCAGAAAGGAATTGTGACCTATGATGAGGCGCTAAGCCGGGCGTCCGACCCGGATACATTCGTCCGGCTAACGCTTGGGTGACTATAGATTTATAAAACTCCAGTAACTAACGCAAGGAGAAATGCCGGGTGGCCAAGACTTTTGCCTATAAAGCCAAAGACCGTACCGGACAAGCGGTAGAAGGGGTATTGACAGCCGAAAATGAACTAGCGGCTGCCAATTATATCCGCAATAAAGGTTATTTTGTCACTCGGATCGCTGAGAAGCGCGAAACGGTGGATATACTGGCGGCGGTGCGCAATTGGCAGCCGGTTAAGACCAAAGATTTGGCGGTATTTTGCCGGCAATTCGCTACCATGATGGACGCCGGGCTCTCGATGATTGCCTGTTTACACATCCTGATTGAGCAAACATACAGCAGCAGACTCAAACAAGCGCTGGAAGTGGTTTACCGCAAAGTGCAGGAAGGGCGGCCGCTGTCGCAGGCCATGGAGGAATGTCCCGGAACCTTTCCCCAACTGATGGTTAGCATGGTGCGCGCCGGCGAGACAGGCGGCGTACTGGATACCGTGCTCAGCAGGCTGGCGGTTCATTTTGAAAAAGAGCATAAGATCAACGAGAAAATCAAATCGGCGATGACTTATCCGGCGGTTGTCATTATTATGGCTATGCTGTCCGTTGCGTTCATTCTTACATTCGTATTTCCAACCTTTATTCAAATGTTTGATAATATGAAGGTTCAACTGCCGCTGCCGACCCGTATCCTGCTTGGCATCAGCGCCTTTCTCCGAGAATTTTGGCCGCTAATTTTTGCCGGAGCGGCGGCAGGCGGCTACGGGCTGGCACTGCTGCATAAAAAGCCGGAACATCGCCGGCGCATCGATCCGCTGCTGCTAAAGCTCCCCGTTTTTGGCATGTTGCTGCGTAAAATCGCAATCGCACGTTTCAGCCGGACGCTCAGCACGTTAATCCGGGGTGGCGTGCCGCTTATTCTGGCGCTTGACGTGGTGAAACGAACCACTGACAATACCAGTCTGACAGACGCGCTGACTGAGGCGCAAAACAGCGTGCGCGAAGGCTTGGGGTTGGCAACGCCGCTCGGCGCCAGCGCGGTATTCACGCCGATGGTGGTGCAGATGGTCGCCGTGGGGGAAGAAACTGGCGAACTGGACAAGATGCTGGAAAAGGTGGCCGACTTTTACGAGAGCGATGTCGATGACATCATCTCGCGGCTGAGCAGCCTGATTGAGCCGATTTTGATCGGGGTACTGGGAGTGGTGATAGGATTGATTGTTATTTCGATCATCCTGCCGCTTTTTGATATAGTCACCAATGTTGCACGATAGCAATGTCTTTGAAAGGGGGTGAAAAAATGTTAAGCAAAATGCGTGAAAACATGAAGAACGAAAAAGGTTTCACATTGGTAGAGCTGATGGTTGTAATCGCGATACTGGGAATTTTAGCAGCGATAGCTGTTCCTCGTCTTAATAACTCTAGTGCTGCAGCTCGTGGGGCGAAAATTGTAGCAGATCTTCGGACGATAGATTCTGCTGTAATGATAGCCGTTGCTAACGGACAAACAATCCCCGCTACCAATATAGACGTACTTGCAACCGACAATAGTGCATTTGCAGCAGCAGTACGCTCAAACTTAGCTTCAGTACCCGCTCCTCCTACCGGATTGGCTACTACACCAACAACCCCTGGTGGACGCACGGTTGCTAACGGTACTGTCTATGGTATTCAGGGTACTACAGGAAGAGCAATTATTAGTGTTGGTGGCACGGCATTTACTGCAGAAACTTTTTAAATGTAAAGCTAAGGCGGCTTTAAGGTCGCCTTAGCATTAATTTCACAGATTGGAAGAAGATTTTTGGTTATAATATTTTTTTTCTTCGGCCTTCTCATTGGCAGTTTTCTTAATGTTTGCATCTACCGCTTGCCGCAAGGGAAATCGATTGTTTCCCCGCCGTCGCGCTGCCCTAAATGCCGGGCGCGCTTACGCCTCTGGGATCTGATCCCGGTGCTGAGTTGGGTGTGGCTTCAGGGAAAGTGCCGGTACTGTCATGCATCGGTCGCGGCGCGGTATGCGCTGGTGGAACTATTGACCGGAGTGCTGTTTCTCTGGGCATTTTCGGTGGTAGGCTTATCATTAGAACTGATTAAGGCGCTTATTTTTATTTCATTTCTGATTATTATTACTTTCATTGACATTGACCACCAGCTTATTTTGGACAAGGTGCTCCTTGTCATGGCCGGAGCCGGTGTTGTTATAAATCTGTTTATCGGCGCGCCCATGCCCGACTTGGTATCTATGCTGCTGGCTGCAGCGGCGGGTGGCGGTGTGCTGCTCGTTATTGCCGTGCTCACGCGCGGCGGAATGGGCGGCGGCGACATCAAGCTGATGGCTGTTCTTGGCCTGTGGCTGGGATGGCCGCATATTATCATTGTTATGTTCGGCTCTTTTATTATCGGCGGCATAGCCGGGGTTCTGCTGATGCTGCTAAAATTAAAAGGGCGCAGGGATTATATTCCGTTTGGCCCCTTTATCGCCCTGGCGGCATTTTTGACCATGCTGTACGGGTTGGATATTCTGTTGTGGTATTTCAAGCGGTTTCTCTGAGGTGAGGTATGCTGCAGCGCGGTTTTACCATGATTGAAGTTTTGATCGCCATCGCGATAATCGCAATTTTGGCGGCGATAGCAGCGCCGCGCATGGGCAATACCGTGGCGGAGCAGGAATTAAGCGCTGCCGCCAGCCAAATGGTGGCCGACCTTCGCGATCTCCAGCAGCGGTCGGTTAATGCCGCGCCTGCTGATCAGTTCCGTATGATTTTCGATGCTAATACCGGACAGGTATATTATCTGATGAGAGGGCTTAATGCGGTGAAGACTGTGTCCCTTCCCCGATCGGTAAGAATTGTTTCGCCGCCGGCGGAAGTGCGGTTTACGATTAACGGAGCGCCGAATTCGGGTCATCGGCTACGTTTATTCAGTAACCGGCTTAACCGCTTTCAGTATGTATATATAGCCGGCGCTACCGGCAGAGTGCGGCAAAGTCCGCTTGATATTGACGATTCGATGCAGTGGTGATGTAATGGTAATGCATTATCTTGGCAAACAGCAGGGCTTTCTCCTGATTGAAGCGCTGGTGGCAACCGTTATTATTGCCGTCGCTCTTATTGCGGTTGCCGGCATGTTTATCCAGTCGCAGCAGGCAGGGGTGCAAGCGGCTGACTATACAGCCGCCACCGCGCTGGCCCAGGCGCGGCTGGAAGCGCTTAAAGCAGGACTAATTGTCGATGACCCCGAAGTTATTCCCGTAAATAGCGTGGAGTATACCGTTACTTCGCCCGCGCCTGTGAGTGTTCACGGCGGCAGACTGCGGCAGATTGGCGCACGCGTGGAATGGAATGAACGCGGTCGGCAGATGCAGGTCGAAATGACGACATATGTTCTGAACTAAAGGTGGAGCGCTATGCGACAGTATATTGCAAAGTCAGGCGGTTTTACCTATATTGAGCTTCTAATCAGCATGACAATAGCGCTGCTGCTTTTCGCCGGTGTATTTGGCTTGCTTTCCACGTCGCTGTTATCATGGCGCACAGGCAGCAGCCGCATCGAAGCGCAGCAAACGGCCCGCGCCGCGCTGGAGGCCATGACGCGTGAAATAAGGTATGATGCGAGAGATATTATTACTGCAAATGGCAATAGCAGCACGCTGCGCTATCATAACAGCATTGGCGAAACAATTGAATTTTACCGGGAAGGGAATGTTCTGTATCGCCGGGTTACCAGCGTCAGCGGACTGGTAAATTCGCCTAATCCCATTACGGAGGGAACGGTATCGTTTTTGAATTTTACGGTAGCAGATAGTGCGGATTTTACGCATAAAGTAATTCGCATCAGGCTTATGGTAACGGTTCCCAACCCGCAGCAATCTTTTGAACTGTCCACGATGATTGTCGCTTTAAATACATAATGTTCGGGGAGGAAGGGATGAGTTTAACGTGCGAGCGTCTGGGAAACAGAGGCTCTGTCGGTGTGCTCAGCATAATCGTCATGCTGGTTCTCAGTCTGTTAGGCGCTGCTTTTATTGCCATAACTGCGACCGAAGTCAATACTTCCGCGAATTACCGGGACGGAGTGGCGGCTCAGTATTTAGCCGAGGCGGGGGCAAACCGGGGGATTGCGGAATTGATGGCCAATCCCGACTGGACAGGCAATGCCGATCAATATAACTTAGGGAGGGGCTTTTACAGGGTTCAGGCGGCTGCCGCAGGCAACAACCGTACCATTACAGCAACCGGTGTAGTAGGAAATGCGACCCGGAGTGTTGTCGTGCGTGTCACTTTGGGCACGTCCGCAACAAATGTGTACGCCTATCCGCTTTTTTCGTCAGGCAACCTGAATATCGATAACAATGCGCAGGCAAATGGCTCGGTGCGGTCGAACGCGACAATTAATGTGAATAACAACGCTCGTGTCAGCCAGGATGTCATTGCGCATGGAAGTGTAAATATTGGCAATAACGCCGTTATTGGGGGCAAGGAGACGGAAGGCGCCGCTGTTCTGACCGTTCCCGCATATGAGCGCAGCGATTACAGCGGCG
>JAOACF010000064.1:0-9047 GCA_026417995.1 Negativicutes bacterium | reverse complement strand
AGACAACGTTGGCAATAACGGCCGTTTGACGCTGGGTGGCGGGAGCTATTATCGCAGCGGTGATTTGGTATTTGGCAACAATGCTGTGATTAGCGGCGAAGGAATCATATATGTAGCCGGCAATGTGATTTTTGAAAACAATGTTTCCTTTACAGGCCGCGTTTTTATTATTGCCGAAGGTGACATCAATGTCGGCAACGGGGTAACAATTCATAACGGAGTGCTGCATTCCCCAAGAAACATTAACTTAGGCAATAATTCAAATATTGCCGGTTCGGCTGTGGCTGGTGGCGTAATCAATGTGCATAACAACGCAGTGATTACTTATAACCAGTCTGTTGTACAACACTTCGGACTGGGAGGTACAACCACACTTAACATTAATTCCTGGGGCAATCAATAAGGGAGGGCTGGATATGCAACTTAAAAACTTTATGGAAGAGTTGGTTTGGGAACAGCTAGACAAGATATTATCGACCAAAGACGATATCTGTAAATGCGAGAAATGCCGTTATGATATTGCCGCGCTTACGCTCAATACGCTCCCGCCCCGTTACTTTGTGACTGATATCGGAGAAACGCTGACCCGGGTAAAGTCGCTTGAGCAGCAATTTGCCACGGATGTCGTCGCCGCGCTGGTAAATGCCATTATTATTGTTAAATCGAGGCCGCATCACGCATAATTTACATAGACAAGGGATTTATATGTGGAATAAACCAACGTTTTTTTGGCGCCGACCGGCTTCAGTGCTGGGGCTGGATATCGGCACGACATCACTGAAACTGGCTGAGGTAAGACTGGCTGATCCGCCCGTGCTAAAAACATACAGTATAGTCGATTTACCGCCGCATGCAGTGGAAGATGGGCGGATCATGGACGAGGAGGCGGTAGGAAACGTGCTCCGCCGGGCGGTGGCCGCCAGCGGCTCCACCTGCCGAGATGTTGTTGTGGCGGCCACCGGGCGTTCGCTGGTTGTCCGCGAGATATCTATGCCCCGCATGACGCCGGAAGAGTTAAGAGAGGCGCTTAAATGGGATCTGGACAAGTATGTTCCTTATTCGGCCGATTCCTGCTATTTTGACTTTGCCCTGCTGGGCCCGGGACAGAACGACAGGGAAGTACGCATTTTGCTGGTAATTGCCCTCCGGGAGCAGGTCGATCGGTTGGCTGGGATGCTTAAAGCCGCCGGTTTGCGAGCAGCAGCGATAGATATTGAAGCGCTGGCTTTGCATAGGACAATACAGGGCGTGGGCAATGCCATATTGACCGACATTGGCGCGAAATATACGCAGATTATCGTGTTTCAGGGTGGCATCCCCGCCGTCAGCCGCATAATACCGGTCAGCGGCGACAGGTTTACTGACGTTATTGCTAGCACATTAAGCCTCGATTCGGCCGAGGCGGAACGGCTGAAATTGCGCCAGGCGGGGCTTTTGCGGCGCGCCGATGCAGAGAACAATCAACTAGACGTGCATCGCCAACTATTAATAGTTGTTAATGAATTGGCCCGTGAAATTCGCCGAACCGGCGAGTATTATCAGATACAGAATAAAAACGCTTCGGTAGAAAAAGTAATTCTAAGCGGCGGTGGCGCCTGCCTGGATAATCTTGCACCGCATCTTGCTCAGCTATTGCAAACCGAAGTATTAATTCACGACCCGCTTGCCGGTATAACATTTCCGCCTTCTTTTGACCGAGAAAGCCTTCGATTACTCGGCCCGCGTTTGGCAGTTGCACTGGGGCTCAGTATGCGGGGTGGCGAATGAATATAAGAATTAATTTACTTCCCCCTGAGGCTCGCCGCCAAGCCTGGTCCACAAAGCGCATTATGGCCGCTGTCGCCATTTTGACGATTATCGTTTTAGCCGGCCTTTATATGTATAATCTTTATCTTTCCTGGAACTTGGAGCGGCAGCTTGCTGCCGCCCGCAACCAGTACGAGCTGCTGCGCCCGGCCCGCGAAAAGATGCTTGCAGCCAATAGCGTTGAGCAGCAGATTGCCGCAAAGCAGAATATCCTGGTCGGGCTCACCCGGGAACGCCGGTCGTGGTATGCGGTGCTGACGCACTTCGGCACAGTTATGCCTGACAAGGTTTGGCTGACAGAGTTGTCGCTGGTTGAAAAAGGAGCCTTGCGCCTAAAGGGCATGGCTGCTGCGTATCCGGACATTGCAACATTTATGGAGCGGTTCAGCCGTGACGAACTGCTGGGTGAGCCGCTCTTAATATCCGCCGAGCGCGACAGCGCGCTGCCGGCTACGAGATTTGAAATGATCTTGCGTTTTAAGGGGCTGTAATTTTGCGGAATATAACTTTCAGCACGATTAAAACCAATTACGCCGTTTTGCTTTATGGTCTGGGATTGATTATCCTGACCGGGGCTTACGTTCTTCTGGTATATTGGCCGCAAACAGCCCGCATCAATGATCTGCGGACGCAGCTTGCTCTGCAGCGGCAGCAGGTGAAAACGGTGGAGGATTTTGTGCTTGCCCACCCTGAGACGGATAAGTATTTGGCGGAACTCGGGCAGCGGCAGGGGTTTGCTGATAAACTGCTGCCCAATAGTCCGGACATAGGCGAATTTGTGCGGGAAATCCAGCGTGCGGCTGTAGAGACAGGCGTACAGATTTCCTATATCAAACCGGCGGTTCCTGTTAATAAAGAAGGATATCGGGAAATTCCGCTAGAAATACTATTGCGGGGTACCTTTTTTCAGACAACCGCGTTTCTTAAAAAACTGGAGGATGGCTCCCGCTTTAGCAGCGTACACAACTTGACGCTGCACTCGCGCCAGGGTATGCTTGAGGGTAAAGTCAATGTTTCTGTATTCTGTTATGGCGTCGCCGCTCCTCATGCTCATCCGGCGCAAAGCAAAACCAACGCCAAGTAAACCGAAGAACTGGAGACTGTTGCGCTGGCGACAGTCTCTCACTATCTGAAAAATATCGTGAGGTGGCGCTATGTTCCGCTTTTTAACCGCCGGCGAGTCCCATGGTCCGTGTCTGACAGCCGTTATTGAGGGCCTTCCCGCCGGGTTGGCATTAGATATCGAAATAATTAATTATGACCTTGAGCGTCGTCAACGCGGCTACGGGCGCGGCGGACGCATGCAGATTGAACGCGACCGGGCAGAGGTTTTGTCGGGTGTACGTTTCGGTCAGACATTGGGCGGACCGGTCACGCTAGCGATCAGGAACCGGGACTGGGCAAACTGGGAGCAACGTATGTCTCCGTTGAGCCCGCCAACAGGGGAAGCCGTCCGTACCCCGCGACCCGGTCATGCCGATTTAACCGGCGTGCAAAAATACGACCGGCAAGATGTCCGGGACATTCTGGAGCGGGCCAGCGCCAGGGAAACGGCGGCGAGGGTCGCCGTCGGAGCGGTGGCGAAAACTCTTTTGTCGCAGCTCGACATTGACATTACCTCGCATGTCGTAAGCATAGGGGGTATCCGGGCACAGGCCGGGAATTTAAGTTTTGCTGAGATTAAAGAGCGGCGCGACCGTTCTGATTTGGGCTGCGCCGATCCAGTCGCGGAAGCCTCCATGAAGGCGGCTATCGACGCCGCGCGGGAGCGGGGAGATACCCTAGGCGGCGTTTTTGAAGTCTGGTGCATAGGACTAATGCCTGGCCTGGGAAGCTATGTTCAATGGGATCGCCGCTTGGATACAAGATTGGCCGGCGCCATCATGTCCATCCCGGCAATTAAAGGCGTTGAAATTGGCGACGGTTTTTTGTCCGCCGACAAACCGGGAAGCACTGCGCATGATGAAATATACTTGCGGCCCGATAAAGGTATTTTTCGGCCGACCAATCGGGCCGGAGGGCTGGAAGGCGGCATGACGAACGGCGAACCGGTCGTTGTCCGCGCAGCGATGAAACCGATCCCCACCCTGATGCAACCGCTCACATCCATCGATATCAAGACATTTGAGCCGGCTATGGCCAATACCGAGCGCAGCGATGTCTGCGCCGTGCCGGCCGCAGCCGTTGTAGGGGAAGCAATGATTGCGATCATACTGGCTCAGGCTGTTTTGGAAAAATTTGGCGGTGATAATTTAACAGACTTGCTCGCCGGAGTTTCCCATTACCGACGCCGCATTGGCGGGTGAGCCGCGTGAAGAATATTGTGCTGATTGGCTTTACAGGGACCGGTAAAACGACCACCGGCCGCTTGTTAGCTGCACGGTTAGGGCGGCAATTTATCGATGTTGATAAAAAAATCGAACTGGAAAATGAGCTTTCAATCAGTGAAATATTTGCGAGGTTTGGGGAAGAATATTTCCGGCGCAAAGAGATTGAAATGATCGCCCGCGTTTCCCGCTACCGCCGCGTTGTTATTGCTACCGGCGGGGGGGCGGTGCTGTTCCCGGAAAACATCGCGCGGTTGAAGCAGGGAAGTGTCCTCATCGCGCTTACTGCGTCGCTGGAAGTCATCCTCGAACGAACGGGGCGCCGAACAACCCGCCCGCTTTTCGAAAGGCCAGACCGAGAAGAATATATTACCCGGCTCTTGCGTGATCGGCAGGAATTATACCAGATTGCTGATTATACCGTAGATACCAGCGTGAATTCCCCTTTACAGGTAACCAGCAAGATTATTGCTTATTTACGTAAGGGAGGGCATCTCAGAAGTTAAAGGTTTAAGAAAGATCGGTATGGAGGAATGAGCATTGGATAAATATGCCCTGAGCAATGTGTTGGCTGCCGCCTTGCGGCATGGCGGCGATTTCGCCGACATATTTATCGAAAGAAAAGTCTCTACTATGATTTCATGCGAAGCCGACCGGATTGAGAGAATTAAGACTGGAACCGATGTCGGCGCAGGCGTGCGCGTTATCTGCGGTGATACGACCGCCTATGCTTATACCAATGATCTTTCGCTCGAGGAGTTGCTGCGGGTAGCCGGTATTGCCAGCCGTGCAGCACAAAAGGCCGAAGGTGCTATAACCATTAATCTCGCCCGGGTGTCAGCTCCTGACGATGTTCAGGCCGAAAAGCTTCCTGACCAGGTGACCATTGACGAAAAAGTTGATGCGGTAATGACCGTCAACAGCGCTGCGCGCGCCGTGGATAGCCGGATTAAGCAGGTGATGGTCGGCTACGGTGACGTGGTGCAGGATGTTGTAATTGCCAACTCGCTTGGGCGTCTGGTAGAAGACCGGCGTGTGCGGACCCGACTGTCAGTTAATGCGGTAGCCAGTGATGTCGGCCAGGTGCAGACCGGATTTGATTCATTTGGCGGTACTCAGGGCTTTGAAATGGTTACAGCTGATCGCTGCGAAGAGCTCGCACGTGCCGCTGCCCGGCGGGCGATTACACTGCTGGAGGCCAGACCCGCTCCTGCCGGCAGGATGACCGTTGTGCTCGCCGGTGAAGCGGGAGGTACAATGGTGCACGAAGCGTGCGGACATGGCCTGGAAGCGGATCTGGTGCAGAAAGGGCTGTCCGTTTACGGCGGCAAAAAGGGAGAAATTGTCGCTTCAGAGCTAATTACGGTTGTTGACGACGGTACGATACCATATAAATATGGGACGCTGCGTTTTGATGATGAAGGCTTTGCGACGGAAAAAACCGTTTTGATTGAACGCGGGCGTCTCATAAATTATATGTACGATTACCTGACTGCCGCTAAAGATAAGGTCAGGCCCACCGGCAACGGCCGCCGGGAATCCTTTGAGCACAAGCCCATCCCGCGAATGCGGAATACATATATAGCACCGGGAAAAGATGACCCGGCGGAAATTGTGAAATCTGTCAAGCAGGGGCTTTTCGTAAAAAAAATGGGGGGTGGGCAGGTTAACACCATCAACGGTGACTTTGTTTTCGATGTCGCGGAAGGCTATCTGATCAAAAACGGCGAGATTGGAGAGGCAGTAAGAGGCGCCACGTTGACCGGCAATGGACCGGAAGTGCTGAAAACGGTCGACCGGGTAGGTTGCGATTTTGGTTTTACTATCGGCACTTGCGGCAAAGACGGTCAAGGCGCGCCGGTATCCGATGCCCAACCTACACTGCGCATACCGTCCATGACTGTCGGCGGAACCGCGCATGAACCGCCGAAAAGCTGCTGCCAACTTTACAAACAATGGCCCGAATGGAAGATAAAAAGACTGTGAAAACTCAGGATTTTTCCCTGAGTTTTTTATTTGGGGCTTCGCCCTAATTCAGCAGGAATACTGACTTGCCGGTCGAAAACATTTCCATATCATTTCGTTATCCAGAGGAGGGCATTCCTGTGGCGAAAAATAAGAAAGTCGTCGCAATCATAGTTGCCGTTAGCCTGATTTTAGGCGCAATTATTGCTTACCGAATTTATGCTAACATTGCCGCCAACAAGGAACGGGCCGGACGCGTATCGCAAGGCCGGGTTGTTACCGTTGAAGCAGGTAAGGTTACCCGGCAGGATTTAAGGCCGGTGCATTCTTTTTCCGCCAGCTTGGAGCCGATCTGGAGCGCAGACATTTCCCCCAAAGTAGACGGCCGTATTGATCGTCTCAACGTGGAGGAAGGCGACACTGTGCAGGCCGGAACAATACTGGCCGTACTGGATACCAACGAGCTGGCTGCACAGGTGAATCAGGCTGAAGGCAGTGTGTTTGCCGCCAGAGCCAACCTTGAGCAAGCCGAGCTTGATTTTAAGCGAACTGCTGCTTTAGCACAGCAGGGGGCAGTATCGGCTCAAACCCTGGATACTGCAAGGATAAAGCGTGATTTAGCGCTGGGACAGCTGCGCTCAGCGGAAGGCAATCTAGCGCTCCTTTCAGCACGCCTGCAAAGCGCCGCAATTGAGGCGCCGCGTGCGGGAGTTGTCGCCAAGCGCTATCTCCAGGCCGGTTTTTATGCTAAGGCCGGTTCGCCGGTAGTATCGCTTGCCGATGTTACATCCCTGTTGGCAAAGGCTACCGTTGGCGAGGCACAGATAGGGGAAATCAGCGTTGGCATTCCGGCGAAGGTTACGGTGGCCGCGCTGGGAAATAAGGAGTTTGCCGGCTCGGTTACCCGCGTGTCGCCGGCGGCCGCGCTGCCCTCCCGCACATTTATTGCGGAAGTTGTTGTGCCGAATGCCGGCGGTATTATCAAGGCCGGCATGTTTGCCCGGGTCGAGATTGCCGGAGCAGTGCGCAAAAATGTTCTCGTTGTTCCCGAGAGTGCTTTGGTATTGCGTGAAGACCAAAAGACGGTGTATGTGATTACCAACGACAATAAAGCACAGCAGCGCGTTCTCAAACTCGGCTATGTCGGCCAGGGGGTGGCGGAAGTGCTGGAAGGCTTGCAAGAAGGCGAACGGATTGTTGTCTCAGGCCAAAATAAACTTAAGGACGGCGCCAGCCTCCGCATCGCGGGACCAGGGGAGGCTGCGGATAGATGATTGATGTTTTTATCCGCCGGCCGGTTTTCACCACCATGCTGGTTATGCTGCTGGTGGTATTCGGCCTTAATTCCTATCCCAGTTTGGGCATTGATCTCTACCCGGACGTGGAGTTTCCCATTGTCAACGTGACTGTTACATATACTGGCGCATCTCCCGAAGAAATGGAGAGTTTGGTTACCAAGCCGATTGAAGATGCAGTCAGTTCAGTTGCCGGTATAAAAACGCTGTCATCGGTGACCCGTGAAGGTCTTTCCCAGGTTAATATCGAGTTTGAGTTTGGCACTAATCCCAAACTGGCCGCCAACGAAGTGAGGGAAAAAGTGGCAGGCGTGCGCAGAAGGCTGCCGGATCAGATTGATGAGCCGGTCGTCCAACGCTATGACATCACCGCACAATCTATCGTATACTTCAGCTTATCTTCGGAAACCCGCAGCCGCGGCGAGATTCGCAAGCTAGCCGTGGATATTGTCAAAGATGAGCTGCAGCGGCTGGATGGCGTGGCGGAAGTAAACGTATTTGGCGCGAGTGAGCGCGAGATTCAGCTGCAGATCGACCCCAAGAAACTCGAAGCCTACAATGTTTCCTATCAGCAAATTCTCGATGTTACCAATGCCCAAAACCTGAATACTCCGGGCGGCAAGGTCAAAGAGCATGGTGTGGAATTAACCGTGCGCACCATAGGAAAATATAAGACACTAGATGATATTAAGCAAATCGTCGTCGCCAACCAACAAGGGCGGCTGATCCGGATCGGCGATGTTGTCGCCGTCGAAGACGCATGGACGGAGGAACGGGTGCACGCCCGCACCAATGGCAAGCCGAGCGTGCTGGTCGCCGTCCAGAAGCAATCCGGCACCAATACTGTGGATGTAGCGGAACGCAGCAAGAAGGCCATGGACCGAATCCAACTGACCGTGCTTCCGCCCGACATCAAAGTTGAAACTGTCCGGGACAGCTCGATTTACATTCGCGACAATGTGGAAGACGTCATGATGTCGCTGGTGTTTGGCGGGTTGCTGGCGGTGCTGATCACTTTCCTGTTTTTGCAAAACACCCGTGCTACAATTATCGGCGCGATTGCAATCCCGACTTCGATTATTGCTACCTTCTTTCTTATGAAGGTCATGAATTTCACGCTGAACAATATGTCACTGATGGGCCTGAGCTTGGCAGTAGGCATCCTAATCGATGACGCGATCGTGGTTATTGAGAACATTCACCGCCACATGGAGGAAGGCAAATCGCCGCTGGAGGCGGCCAAAACCGGTACAAGCGAGATTGCACTGGCGGTTATGGCGACGACGTTTTGTATTTTGGCCGTGTTTGTGCCTGTCGGCAATATGGGCGAAATTATCGGCCAGTTTTTTAAGCAGTTTGGTCTTACCATTGCTTTTGCCGTCGCATTTTCACTGTTTGTCGCGTTCACGCTGACCCCCATGCTGTCCGCATATTGGCTGAAACCGGACCATATGGATGCCAGCCAATTACGTGGCTTTACCCGCTGGTTGCAAATTATGCTGGATAAATGGGAAAGCGGCTTCCTAGCCGTACAAAGCTACTATCGCGATCTGCTCCGGTGGGCGCTGGAACGTCCCAAGAAGCTGGTGGCTATTGCTGTTTTGTCACTTTTCTTAAACTTTTTACTGTTGCCCTTTCTGGGAACCGAGTTCCA
>JAOACF010000063.1 GCA_026417995.1 Negativicutes bacterium | reverse complement strand
GGCGGTGAGTGGGGGGGCGCTGTATTGGTAGCGACCGAGACTTCCAGTAAAAAACGGCTGGGGTTTGCCGGCAGCGTACCGCAGATGGGGGTACCTATCGGCATGCTGTTTGGCACTTCGGCGATGGCTTTTATCGCTTCGGTAACCACGGAAGCTCAGTTTTTATCCTGGGGGTGGCGCATCCCGTTCGTAGCCAGCATTTTCCTGATATTCCTGGGCCTTTGGATTCGAAACGGCCTTGATGAAACCCCGGCCTTTGAACAGGCCAAGAAGAGCGGGAAAATTGCCAAGGTTCCGCTTATTGACACCCTAAAATACCATTGGAAAGAAGTTATTTTGGCCACAGGCATGAAAGTGGTGGAAACAGCCCCGTTTTACATCACCAGTACCTTTGTCATTACTTATGTTACTAATACTTTGAAAATGCCTCGAGCGGATGTATTGACAGCAATCACCTGGGCAACGATCGTTTGCACGATCATGATTCCGATCATGGGAAGTCTGGCGGACAGTGTCAGCCGAAAGAAACTTTACATGTGGGGCGTTATTATTTTTGGGTTGTATGCATTTCCCTACTTCTGGATGCTCAATACTAAGAGCCCCATCATGATAACCCTGGCAAGCGTTCTTGGCTTAGGCATCATCTGGACGCCCATCACAGCGACATTGGGAACATTGTATTCGGAGATTTTCCCGCCGGAAGTACGCTATACGGGCGTAACGCTAGGCTATCAGGCCGGAGCTGCGCTAGCCGGCGGTACGGCGCCTCTTGTTGCCACCTGGCTCATGTATATATATAATGGCTCGTATATTCCGGTTGCTCTTTATTTTATGTTTACTTGCTTGGTATCGCTTGTTGCCATTCTGTGCGTAAAAGACCATCATCTGGATATTGACAAAGTGCGCCCGCATAAAACACAAAGTATGTAGTGACTGCAAGCCACAAATGTCATATCCGGCCGTTTGAAAGCGGGTAGAAGTTAACGGAGGGAGGGGGTCCATAAGGGCTCCCTCTAAGCAACTGGAGTGCTTTGTGAGGAGGAAAGATATGCGAATACTTGGCAAGAAGGAGAGTTTGTGCATTCAATGCCAAGCTTGCGAAAGGGTTTGTTCCAATCTTTATTTTAAAGACGAAAGTCCGGAAAAGTCCGCGATAAGAATCAACCGGGAAAAAACGGCGGAACGGGTTATCACGGTATGTAGCCAATGCGGCCAGTGCGAAACTATTTGCCCTATCAATGCCATTGTCCAAGACCGTAACGGCGTATATCGAATAGACAAAAAGTTGTGTGTGGGTTGTTTGGCTTGTGTCGGCTTTTGCCCGGAAGCGGCCATGTTCCATCTTCCCGGCGCCAACGAGCCTTTTAAATGCGTGGCGTGCGGCGCATGCGCCAAACAATGTCCCACCGGAGCAATCTTTATTGCAGATATCGAGAAAGGGGGGGAATTATGAATATCACTCCGATAAAAGCGGCTCATGTACTGCTTGCTGAACTTCTCTACAAACCGGTAAAACTGGATAAAGGCTACACGGGAAAAATTTTATATGTAAACCTTTCACAAAACCATATTGTCGAAAAGCCGGCAGATCCAGTGCTAAAAGAAAAATTTATCGGCGGCCGTGGCTATGGTTTAAAGCTGCTTTGGGACGCCGTTAAGGATACAAGCAAGTGGAACGATCCGGAGAATGAAATCATCATTGCGCCCGGTCCCATAGCGGGAATTACCCAATATCCCGGTGCAGGAAAATCCTATCTCGTAACGCTTTCGCCGCTCACCGAGTGCGCCTATGACAGCAATGTCGGCGGCTATTTCGGACCGTTTTTGAAATTTTCCGGCTTTGACGCCCTTGAAATTCAAGGAAAAGCGGAAACCGACGTCGTGATTGTCATTGACGGACGTTTGGGCCGGGTAACAATTGAGGCGGCGCCGTTGGAAGCCATCAATACGCATGTGCTGGTAGAGCAGCTGACGCAGCTTTATGCGGATAATGAAGCCGACCGGGTTAATATCTCGGTTGTTTCTGCCGGGCAGGCTGCCGAACATAGTCATATCGGCGGACTTAATGTGTCGTTTTATGACGTGCGCCGTAAGATCGACCGGATCAAACAGGCCGGACGGGGCGGCATCGGTACAGTCTTCCGCGATAAAAAGATCAAAGCCATTGTAATTAAAAGCCCGCCGGTCAAGGGCGATTTAAACAATCCGGCTGATAAAGCATTGATTGACAAGGCCGGCATTAAATTGCACAAAGAGATTGCAACGCTTGACGACAAGCAGAACGCCATGCGGAAAACCGGGACTACCTATCTTGACAGTATTATGAACGACTATGATTTGCTGCCTGTAAACAATTTTAAATTCGGGGCCGATCCAGAGGCCTATCGCATTGCCAAAGAAGAATTCGCAAAATACTTTAACGTCAGCGGCCATGATGGCTGCTGGTACGGTTGCACATTGGCGTGCGCCAAGGTTGTAAATTCCTTTGAACTAAAAACCGGTCCGTATAAAGGCGAGAAAGTCCCGATAGACGGACCTGAATATGAAACGGTTGGCGGCGTTGGATCGTGCTGCGGCATTTTTGATCCCGAGTATATACTGGAATGCAATTTTTACTGCGATACCTACGGAATTGATACCATCTCATTCGGCAATATAGTCGGTTTTATTATGGAATGTTACGAAAATGGTATTCTTGACAAAGAAAAAACCGGCGGCCTTGAGCTGCGGTTCGGCAACGCGGACGCCGCTTTGGAACTGCTGCATCAAATGGCTCGCGGAGAAGGTTTTGGCAAAATCGCCGGCCTTGGCGTGCGCAGACTGAAAAAATATTTTATCGAGCATTTTGGCGCTGATGAACGGTTTGTGAATGACATCGGCATGGAAGCCAAGGGACTCGAATATTCCATGTATATGTCCAAGGAATCGTTGGCGCAGCAGGGCGGTTATGGCTTAACCAATAAAGGGCCCCAGCACGATGAAGCATGGCTGATTTTCATGGATATGGTTAATAATCAGATACCGACTTTTGAGGATAAAGCTGAGGCGCTTCATTACTTCCCAATGTTCCGCACCTGGCTAAGTCTCGTAGGGCTGTGCAAACTCCCCTGGAATGATATTGTTCCTGCCAACAACCGGCTGACGGATGAGCCCGCCAAGATACCCGAGCATGTGCAAAACTATATTGATCTCTATAACGGTGTGACCGGACAGCAGATTGATAAGCAGGAGATGCTCAGGCAGTCTGAAGCTGTATACCAATTTCAACGGGTATTTAATTTGCGGATGGGATTTGGCACCAGGGAGCATGACCGGGTGCCGTACAGGTCGGTAGGACCGGTAACCGAAGAAGAGTATCTGTCACGTCAAAATCGATATGACGGGCAATTAAAAGAAAAGTTGGGCGTAGATCCAGCAGCTTTTACCGTAACGGAAAAAATGCAAATTTTGCGCGACTTTCGGGAAAAACAGTATCAGAAGCTATGCGATGCTGTATATAAACGCCGGGGTTGGGATGAAAACGGTATTCCTAAAGTAGAGACGCTCAAAGCTTTTGGCATGGATTTTCCCGATGTGATTGCCGTTGTGGAAAAAGCGTTGGCCGGTAGTTTAAAATAAGTTGTCAGTTTAATTGAGAACTAAATTGTCGGGCGACAGAAGGGGTTTAAGGTATATCCAAATACGACACTAAGCTATAAAGGGCATGCGCAAGCATGCCCTTTATAGCTTAGTGTCGTGTACAATTAATACAGCGGATACCGAGCCGCTCTAACGGCTGATTCTCGCACGTAAACCGCTCGTGTATACAATGCAGCTATATCGCTGGTGGCGGAGGATTCCCGTCATGCTTATCGAATACGTAGAATAATATGGCACATTTGCTAAGGTACCTCTTATACCGGCAAGATACGGATAACGTTCAAATTTAGACCGAGCGTTTGAAGGAGTGTTCAGAGTGAGTCTGTCTAAGTACGAGATATTTAAAGCCGTTGTGGAAACCGGCAGCTTGACGAAGGCGGCGGAAAAGCTGAACTTGACGCAGTCCGGCATCAGCTACGCCGTTTCGACGCTGGAAACCGAGATGGGCTTTCCTCTGTTAAAACGGGATCGTTCGGGCATTCGGCTGACGAACAATGGGGAGAGGATCCTCAAGCATATCGAAAAAATTCTTTACGAAGAAGAATTGCTGCGCCAGGAGATTATTGCTATCAACAAAGTGGAGGCCGGCGTTGTCAGGCTGGGTACGCTATCGAGCGTTTCCATGCAGTGGTTGCCCGGGATTTTATCCAAATTTAACAGCATGTATCCGATGATTGAAGTTAAAACATATCTTGGGTGCTATGATGAAATGAATGAATGGATCTGTAACGGCACAATCGATTTTGGCTTTATCTGTTTGCCAACTTCGAAACCGTTTGAAACCATTCCGTTGAAAAGAGACAAGTTGTTTGCGCTTCTTCCCCCGGGTCATCCCCTGCAGCATCAGAAAATGATCACATTTGAGCAAATCAAAGATGAGCCTTTTATCATGCCGCAATGGGGCGGTGATGACAATATCCGGCGGCTTTTGACGAAAAACAAGCTCAACCTTCAGGTTAAGTATGAGATAATGGAAGAACGGACTATATTTGCCATGGTGCAAATGGGGCTTGGCATTAGTATCCTGCCGGAGCTTATTTTGGTTAATGTTCCTGATAGCATTCGCATTGTTGAGTTCGAAAAACCCCATTACCGTATCCTCGGTATCGCGGCTCTTTCCTGGAAAAACATTTCTCCCGCTGCCAGAAAATTCGCCGACTGTATCCAAGGATGGCTAAAGGAAAAAGGCTTTCATGATTTTGATAATATCAGGGGCGCGGCAAATGATGAAATTGTCGTGTAGGGAATGTTGTTATTTTTTCCAGCAAAGTATTTCTGGCTCCTGCCGGGGTATATATACACCCTTGTCGGCCGGATAACCGAGAATGAGTGGTGCGACGGCGTCATACTGCATGGGAATGCCAAGCTCGTTCTTGACATCCGCCAAGTTTAACAAGGGTGCGGCAAAACCGATCCAGCATGTGCCCAAGCCCACTGCATGGGCGGCAAGCATCAGATTTTGCGCTGCCAGGCAGCAGTCAGTCGCAGGATGGGGTCCTGCCGGTTTGGCATAGATAATGATGAGCGTAGGGGCGTTGTAAAAAATATTGAACTCAGGACTGGACAGTGCGCCGCGATACTTTTCCAACTGCGGATAATCGGACATAGCGCTGAGCAGTAAACTTTTTGCGCGATCCGAGTAACACTTAAGCAGTTCTTTGTCCTCGATAATGGCAAAGGCCCAAGGTTGGGCGTTCATGGCGCTGGGCGCCTGTACGGCGTTTTCCAGCAGCATTTTAATAATCTCGCAGCTTACCGGACGGTCTTCGTAATTGCGGACAGAGCGGCGCGTACGAATTGCTTCGGCTAATTCCATGTCTTCATCATCCTTTCGGCTTTTTTCTTATTCTACTATAAGACGGATGACTTTTCCAGAGAGCGAGACCTGTTAGTATGATTGCATAATGGCCATACTAACAGTGTCTCCTTTTTATTTAGAAAAGGGGGAGTGCAATTGACCGTTTTTATCGCTTCCCTGCTGTTTGTAGTTTTGGCGGAGATGGGAGACAAAACGCAGCTTTTGGCAATGGCTTTTGCTGCGCGCTATCCCTGGAGGACGGTTTTATGGGGCGTTTTTGCCGCGACCGTCTTTAACCATTTATTCGCGGTCGTTGTCGGCAACTATCTGACGCGCGTTATTCCATTGGAGTATATTCAAATTGCCGCAGCTGTATCATTCATCATTTTTGGATTATGGACGATTCGCGGCGATGAGCTTAGCGGGGAGGATAAGGCGACCGGGTATAGCCCGTTTTGGACGGTGGCAATTGCTTTCTTTTTCGCCGAAATGGGGGATAAAACGCAGTTGGCTACCATCGCGCTTGCCGCGAAGTACAACGAGTTGCTGGCGGTATGGCTGGGTACCACCGCTGGCATGATGGTGGCTGATGGCATTGGCATTATCGTCGGTATCGTATTAGGCAAAAGCATCCCCGAGCGCGCGGTCAAATGGTTTGCCGCCCTGGTTTTTATTGCTTTTGGCATCATCGGGCTCTATCAGTATCTTCCGCGAGATATCTGGACAATGCCGGTCGTGATTGGCGGGTTGGCCATACTGCTGCTGCTTCTCTACGGAGTAAGTTTTTTCAACGGCATGAGGACAGGGCGAGGGAGCCGGTAGGAAATGATTGACTTCACACGAAAAAGTTTCTACAATAAAAGTATACCCCCCCTGATGGGGGAGATACGGTAAATTAACGAAAAGGGGACTGGATTATTAGATGTTGACAATAGCTAACAAGCAAGAATTTGAATCGAGGGTGCTGAAAGCTGATATGCCTGTGCTTGTCGATTTTTTTGCACCGTGGTGCGGCCCTTGCAAAATGCTCGCCCCGGAGCTTGATGCATTGGCGGAAGAATATCAGGGAAAAGCGCTGGTGGCTAAAGTCGATGTCGATGCATTGCCTGAGCTGGCCAGTCAATTCAACGTAATGAGCGTTCCTACCCTGGTGATTATGAAAGGCGGACAAGAAGTTAAACGCTTTGTGGGTTTCCGGCCTCGAAAAGATATTGGTGCGGCCTTGGATGGGGCAATGTAGCTATTCATTAACTCCCGGTGAGGTCCGGGAGTTTTTTTATGGGAGGGAGCGCGATGAGTGCACAAGTCATATTAATTGCCGATGATGAACCGCAAATTCGGCAATTGCTGGCGCTGTATTTCGGCAAAGAAGGCTTTCAGATTGAGGAAGCGTCTGATGGCGCCGAGACGATTGTCAAGGTGCAGCAGCTAAAACCGAATATTGTTTTGCTGGATATTATGATGCCGATAATGGATGGCCTCGAAGTCTGCCGCCAGGTTCGCAAAATTTCCGATGTCCCGATTATTTTGCTGACCGCCCGCGCCGAAGATGAAGACCGCATTATGGGACTTGAAATCGGCGCCGATGACTATATTACCAAGCCCTTCAACCCGCGGGAGGTCGTAGCCCGGGTAAAAGCCGTACTGCGACGCTCGCCCCGGGACAATTTTGCGACAGGCGAAGTCCTCCGCTTTCCCAATCTCGAAATAAATATGGGCGAATATAAAGCGGTTGCTTTCGATAAAGAGATTGTTCTCACTGCCAAGGAAATGGAGGTGCTGTGGTATCTTGCTTCTCATCCGGGGCGGGTATTTTCCCGCGAACAACTGCTGGAAAGCGTCTGGGGTTATACTTACTATGGCGACACGCGTACGGTGGATACGCATATCAAGCGGATAAGGCAAAAACTCGGAGCTCACGAATCAACCCCCTGGGATATCAAAACCGTATGGGGCGTGGGCTACAAGTTTGAGGTGAAACCGTGAGCAGTTCACTGCAGCGCCGGCTTTTGTATACGTATATGTCAGTTATTATTGTACTGCTTTTCGCAGTTGGTATTACTATTTCCATGCTTATCAGGGAACATCTGACTACCAACCGACGGCAGGAACTTATTGCCCGGGCGCAGGAGCTGACGATGCGCGCCGCCGATTATCTAAATGGGCGCGTCAGGGAATATGACTTTAACACCTATATTAACGGCGTAGATGCCTCGCTGGGGGCGAGGATATGGATTCTGGACAAATCCCAGCAGATCGCTGCCATATCCAGCCGGTCTTCCGGGAAGTACACAGGTGAGGAAATAGAACATGACAATGCGCCCGGCAACTTGATATCCCACCAAGACGTAAAAGCGCTAACGCCGGAGTTGGATCAGGTGTATAAAGGGCATACTGTCGCGAAAATTTTTCAGCACCCGGTATATGGCGAAAACATGATGGTGGTTGGTGTTCCGGTTAATGACGGGTACGGAGGTGTCCAGGGTGCTGTCATTATTAATGCTTCGGTACGGGGTCTTACCGAATTTTTGACGCAGATCTATATGCACATTGTCCTCTTGGGACTTTTTGCGCTGATGATGACGCTCTTTGTGGTTGACTGGCTGTCCACGAGCGTCGTGAAGCCGCTAAAAGCTATGGAAAAGGCGGCAAGCGCCATTGCGCACGGCAATTATGAAACTCGGGTGGATATAAATACGGACGATGAAGTCGGCCAACTGGGAAAATCGCTGAATGCGCTGGCGCGCGACCTTGACGCCTTTGTGCGACAGACAGAACGGACGGAAAAGCTCCGCCGAGATTTTATCGCTAATGTTTCACATGAATTACGTACGCCGATTACAATTATTCGCGGCTATAACGAGGCGCTTATGGACTATGGCGCAGTCACCGATTTTGAGACCACTATCAAATACTTGCTGTTAATCAATGACGAAACTATCCGCCTTGAGCGGCTGGTCAAGGACTTGTTGGACCTCAGCCGCCTGCAGTCGGGCAATATTCAGATTGATACGGAGCGTATTCCGCTTCATGCGCTTGCCAAATCAACCGTTACCATGCTGCAAAAGCAGGCCGAGGAAAAGGGCATTGAGTTAAAGATGGGAGACTGTGAACCGGTTGAGGTCAACGGCAATGGCGACAGACTGATTCAACTGCTGGTTATTCTGATCGATAATGCAATACGTTATACCGCCTCAGGCGGTAAAGTCAAGGTAGGCGTCAGCACGGAAAGCGAACTTGCGGTGTTGTCGGTAACAGATACGGGTATCGGGATTCCGCCTGCAGATCTGCCTTATATCTGGGAACGTTTTTATAAAGCGGATAAGGCGCATACCCGTGCCGGCGGCGGAACAGGCATCGGTTTGGCTCTTGCCAAAGAAATTATTGAGCTACATGGCGCAACGGCCGAGGTTGTCAGCAAGGTTGGACAGGGTACTCAATTTAGAATAAAATTTCAAAAACAGATTTCAGTTGTCGAATAATTTGAAATCTGCGATAATAGGATATAGTAAATGTAAACAAACTATCCTTAGGGGGTGCTCCATGTTTAATCTTGGCATGCAGGAATTAATTTTAATTTTGATTATCGCTTTGGTTGTTTTTGGTCCTGCCAAACTGCCCGAACTAGGGAGAGCATTAGGAAAAAGTATCAAGGAGTTCAAATCAGCTACCACCGAAATGAAAGAAGACGTGCAGAAGGCCGTCACACTGGAAAATACCCAGAAGGAGCAACCGAAAAACTAAGCGGCGTCTAGCTGTCTCGCCAGACTATTTGAGACAGCTTTTTTTGTTATCCATTGCCTAATTTTTTCAGGAGGTCTTTCATGATAGGATGTACCAAGCTGTTATGCGGCACGGCAACCGTTTCCGATATCGTCAAATTCGGCCGCGACTCGCGCAAGCTGCCGCCGCATATGCTGCAGTTTTCCGCTGACAACCGGCCGCTTGTTGTCTGGAATATGACCGGCCGCTGCAATTTGCGATGTCGGCATTGCTATATCGATGCCGAAGACCGGGATTATGCGGGCGAACTTTCTACTGCCGAAGCAAAGCAGTTTATTGACGACCTCGCCGCAATGAAAGTTCCCGTACTTTTGTTTTCCGGCGGAGAGCCGCTCGTCCGGCAGGATTTGTTTGAATTGGGAGCCTATGCCATCAAGTCAGGCATACGCCCGGTCATATCGACTAATGGAACGTTAATTACGCCGGATATTGCCAAACGCATCCGGGAAACGGGATTTCAATATGTTGGCGTCAGTCTTGACGGAACCGAAGCAGTGCATGATGAGTTTCGCGGCAGGAAAGGCGCCTTTGCCGAAGCGCTGGCCGGCATTCGCAATTCGCTCGCGGCCGGCAATAAAACCGGCATACGGTTTACCATCAATAAGCTCAATTACCATGCCCTTCTCGATATTCTGGATTTGGTCGAGCGTGAAAAGATCCCTCGGTTCTGCATGTATCACCTGGTTTATTCCGGCCGGGGCCGGGAGATGACTGATTTGGACACTACCCGCGAGCAAAAGCGCCGCACTATCGAACTATTAATTGAGCGAACGCTCGACTTTCACCGCCGAGGGGTGGAGGTTGAGATACTGACAACCGATAACCACGCCGACGGCATTTATATCCTCCAATACTTCGAAAAATACCAGCCGGAACGGGTTCCTGAAATTAAGGAATTACTCAATATGCACGGCGGCTGTTCCGCCGGACAAAAGATGGCGAATGTCGATTTCCGGGGCAACGTGCATGCCTGCCAGTTTTGGGGTCATGTGTCGTTGGGCAATGTGCGGGAAAAACCCTTCAGCCAAATCTGGAACGGCGGTCAGCATGAATTGCTCGCCAAGCTACGCGCCAAACCGGATCATCTTACCGGGCGATGCGGCGAATGCCGGTATCGGAGTTTTTGCAGCGGCTGTCGCATACGCGCCGAAGTCGCCAGCGGCGACCTGTGGGGCGAGGACCCGGCCTGCTATCTGGAAGATTGGAAGGAGGCCGCTTTGTGATTATTTCCTGGAATACTACCCAAGCCTGCAATATAAATTGCCTGCATTGCTATCGCGATGCAGGCGCCAAGCTTGCCGATGAACTCAGCACCGTCGAAGGGAAGAAGCTGCTTGCTGAAATTGCGGCATGCGGCTTTAAGATTATGGTGTTCAGTGGTGGTGAGCCGTTGCTGCGTCCAGATATTTTCGAATTGATCAGGTATGCCCGCTCTCTTGGCTTGCGGCCGGTGCTCGGAACCAACGGTACGATGATTACGCCCAAGCTGGCGCGGGAGCTCAAGGCAGCAGGACTGGCCGTTGCCGGCATCAGTGTCGACAGCCGAGAAAAAGCCAAACACGACTGGTTTCGTCAGAGCGAAGGAGCATGGGAGCAGACAATGGCGGGCATTGACGCTTGCCGTCAGGGCGGCTTGCCATTTCAACTGCATACTACCGTAATGAACTGGAATGAAGATGAGGTCACCGATATTACCGACCTTGCGGTTGAACTTGGGGCAATTGCCCACCATATCTTTTTTCTCGTACCTGCGGGAAGGGGCAAAGATATTGCGGAAACTACCCTGAAGACCTTACAGTATGAAAACTTGCTGGCACGCATTCTAGAAAAGCAGCGGCAGGTAAAGATCGAGCTCAAGCCTACCTGTGCGCCGCAGTTTATGCGTATTGCCAGGCAAAAAGGCATTCCCCTGCGGTTTTCAAAAGGCTGTCTTGCCGGTACGACCTATTGCGTGATTCTGCCTAATGGGGATGTGCAGGCCTGCCCTTATTTTCCGGTTAAAGCAGGTAATGTAAAAACAACCGATTTTACTGTTCTTTGGCGTGAAAATGCCTTGTTCCGGGAACTGCGCACCGCGCCTCTCAAAGGCCGGTGCGGCGGTTGCGGCTTTACCGATATTTGCGGCGGTTGCCGGGCCAGAGCATACTATTATTCGGACGGAGATTACCTGGCGGAAGAACCGTGGTGCACAGGGGGGATTTAAATGATTACGCTTAGCGACAAAGCCATCGATTATATCCGGCAGAAAGGCGGCGCGGCGTTTATTTTTGAAACGCGGCGTGCCGGGCTTTGCTGAGGGCGCGTCAATTTGGGCCCGTCCGTGCGGCTGGGCGAACCGCCTCAAATCAGCGAATATACCGTGCAGCAGGTCTCAGGGGTAAAGCTGTACGTTCCTCAGGGCTTTACCGCCCCTTTTGAACTTACAGTAGAAGTGCACAGCTTTTTCGGCTTATTTAAAACGCTGCACTTAGAAGGTTGGAAAATGATTTAAGGATGCGGATGAATGAAAGGGTGATTGGGTTGTTGCGAGGGATACGGGGAGCTACTACGGTGGAGAAAAACGAATATGCGGATATTGTAAAACGGGTGGAGGAACTGCTTCTTGCCTTAACGGAAGCGAACCGAATCGCTATTGAAGAAATCGGCGCCGTTATCTTTAGTTCCACGCCGGACCTGAATGCCGCATTTCCGGCCGCAGGCGCCCGGTCGCTCGGATGGAATGCAGTGCCGTTATTCGGTACGCAGGAAATTGATAATCCGGAAGGTCCGGCGCTTTGTATTCGGGTGCTCATCCTGTGGAATACCGACAAGCCGCAGGCGGAAATCCGGCATATCTATTTGCACGGTGCTAAGGTACTGCGTCAGGATATTGCCAATAAATAAACAAGGACTGCCGCTTTTGTTGATGAAACGGCAGTCCTTGTTTTATGCATAAACTCTGATCACATTATAAGTTGAGTCGCGCTCAACCGGTACGCGGCCGGTACTTAAAATTAAGTCAATCAGGTTAACTTTGTTCAGCCCCAATGCTGTTTTGCTGCCGGCGGCATGGCTGATTTTTTCCTCGGAAACTGTTCCGTCCACATCATTGGCGCCAAAGCCCAAAGCTAACTGGGCGACCGGAACGGTCAACATTACCCAATAGGCCTTAATATTCTTAATATTATCAAGCATGAGGCGCGCTACAGCTATCATCCTGAGGTCTTCCCAGGCGGACACTCTGGATATCTTGCCGGCAAGGCCGGTATTAGCCGGGTGGAAGGGCAGGCCGATAAAAGTTTGAATGCCGCCGGTTTCGTCCTGCAGCGACCTGAGCTTAAGCAGGTGATCGATTCGTTCTTCCGCTGTCTCAATATGCCCATAGAGCATGCTGGCGTTCGTCGGCAAGCCAAGAGAGTGGGCGGTGCGCGCCACTTTCAGCCAATCCTCGGCACCGGCCTTGTTGGGGAAAAGCTGTTGGCGGATACGCTCGCTGAATATCTCCGCGCCGCCGCCCGGCATGGAACCTAAGCCGGCTTGCTTTAATTCGGTCAATACCTGAAAAATTGACTTGCCGGAAATTTTGGCGAAATGACAAATTTCTACGCCGGTAAAGGCTTTTATATGAAGATGCGGTAGTTCGGTCTTCAGGCTTCGGATAATTTCCAGATAATATTCAAAAGGCCACTCCGGGTGCAAGCCGCTCACGATATGGAGTTCGCGCAAGTCCGGGTCGGCGGCTGCGGCGGCCCGGGCAATGTCCAGAGCCTGTCTGGCTGTCATGGCATAGGCCTCGGGACTTCCCGCATCGCAACCAAAAGCGCAGAATTTGCAGCGGGCAGTGCAGACGTTGGTTAAGTTTATATGCCTGTTCACATTAAAATATACGTAGTCGCCGCTTAAACGTTTCCGGGCAATGTCGGCCATGAAGCCAAGCCAGGCAAGATCATTGGTTTGCATCAGTGCCAAACCTTCTTCGCGGGATAACCGCTCGCCGTTCCTGATTTTGACTTCAATGGCGTACAAGAGGGTTTTCAATTTGCAGACACTTCCTTTCCTCAGCATTGTTCGGCACGAAACCGCAGTATTCCTGCGTAATGCCGCGCCAGGTTCTTTCAGGCAGTGGCGTGCGGGCTGGAATAGTAAATAAAAAAATTTGAAAATTTGGGTGAGTAAAGAGGAAATAGGTATAGCGCGGAGTAAAGAAATATTGTGCAATTTTTCACAATCAAAATAAGGGGGGGACGGTAATGCGCTGCAAATAACCAGAGAATTAGGATACTGCAATAGTAATGAGAGATTTTGTTGGAAAGGCACTTACGCCCCGCCGCAGCGGACCGGGATGAAAAAGATTTCCCAACCCAAAACTCTAGATTTGGAGGAATGAACATGATTCGCGATATTGCTTTTGCTGATATAAAGATCGGCGATAAGGCCAGCATGTCCAAGACGGTTACGGAACATGACATTTACACCTTCGCCGGGGTGACCGGCGATTTTAACCCTATTCATGTCGACGCTGAATTTGCCAAAAATACCATGTTTAAGGAGCGCATCGCCCACGGCATGCTTTCGGCAGGCTTTATTTCTGCGGTAATTGGCACGTCGCTGCCAGGCGCGAATGCGATTTATGTCAGCCAAGAACTTGTCTTCAAAGCTCCTGTCAAAATTGGTGATACAGTTACGGCCACGGTAGAAGTAATTGAAAAAATTGAGGAGAAAAAGCGGGTTATTTTACGGACGACAGTTACTAGTCAGCAGGGCGTTACTGTGATCGATGGCAAAGCTACCATGCTTAAAAAGTAAGGGAAAATCCTAGAACTGTAAAATAAAGATTGTTCAGGCAGGAATTTCGCGAACAAAGAACGAATAATGACGAACGAGCGCAAAAAGCCGAATCCAGCTCAGGTACGGGGGAACCGGTTATTTGGGGTGAAACTCGTTGAGAGTAGGGCGCCTCTGCCCTAACCCGTCAGCTAACCTCGGAGGCTGTGGAGAGGAGATACAATGAGAAAGTTGTTTCGTGTTATGGTTCTTTTTTTGCTGTTTTTTTGTACAGCAGCCATCACCGATGCATCCGGCGCTTATCGTGAAGGCGATGTCGGCAACGACGTTGCGCAAATTCAGTCGCGTCTGAATGCGCTCGGTTACCAGGTTGCGGTTGACGGGGACTTTGGTCCGGCGACAACGGCCGCTGTCAAAGCGTTTCAAAAGGACAGGGGGTTAGAGGCCGACGGCATTATCGGCGCTATGACCTACAAAGCCCTGATGGGACGCGAGATTCCGGCAAGCCGCGACGTTAGTTCAGTTTCAGCTGCCCGGCGCATTATTCAGACCGCCATGCGTCTGACAGGCGTGCCTTATGTATTCGGTGGCACAACACCCGGCGGCTTTGACTGCTCAGGCTTTGTCCGCTATGCTTTTGCGAGTGCGGGAATAGCACTGCCGCGAACAGCGGATGCACAATTTGACGCCGGCGAGCCGGTGTCTTTGAGTAGGTTGCAGCCGGGGGATTTGGTATTCTATACTACATATGCGGAGGGCCCTTCACATAACGGCATTTATATCGGCGACGGTAAGTTCATTCATGCCTCATCCAGCCGCGGTGTAGTTATTGACCGCATGGATGGCAATTACTGGAAAGTTCGTTATTATGGAGCCCGTAGAGTGTTATAACTTTGAGGAAGGCGATGAGCCTTCTCTTTTTGTTTGGATATTTCCAGGGAAATTTTTACATATTTACAACAAGGTGGCAGGAAGTAGGGCTGCAGCGGAGAAAATTCTAAATCATAGTTATTTAAAGTAGTCTCTCGAAAAAACGGTGCCAAATAGAGGGAAAAAATTAGTCTCGGAGGCGATTAAAGCAATATCTAAGGCGATCTGCAAGTCCGCGCAGAGTAAATAAAGATGTTCTTTTAAAGCAAGGCATGCCAAAAAGGCTTAGCTGCTAATTTTTTAAAAAACTAAGCCTGAAATAGAGCCGATTCAAGTAGCAGCTAAGCGGCTATGGCGTTAACTTCTGCCTGCCACTGAAGAATTAACGGACGCATATCGATCTTGAAATGTTTTAACCAAGCATCCACGTGAACGCACATGGCATCGGCAAACGCTCTAAAATACCAATTTCGCGAACTGCGGATTTTGGATTTTCTCTCAAGCAAATAATCCTCTTTCATACGCTTGAAAAAGCGCTCTGCGGAAGTACGGCGGGCAAAACGTTCCTTAAACAAAGCAGTGCCGCGAGGAACCCTGGTAAAAAAGCGGAGGTTCTTTTGCTCACGGGTATAGAAAACCCGGCCGTAAGGAGAAGCAGAACATGGGGTATCACAAGAAACATCCCACTGTTTACGGGTTTTAGGACACCGCCATTTATGGCGCTGGCGATGTTTATCAAAGCCGTGATAAGCCATAATATGGCCGGCAGGACAAATGGGAATGCCGTCATTGGAAAAAGAAAAATCACCTCGGCAAGAGCAGTTTCCTTCATTCCGTGTATTGAGATCGATGAAAGCGGCGACATCATAACGATGTAGCAAACTGTAGATAGCGTAAGCGTCATGAGCCGAATCAAGCATACACTCTTTTAGCT
>JAOACF010000062.1 GCA_026417995.1 Negativicutes bacterium | reverse complement strand
GGCGTTGGTCACTTGGGCAATGCCTTTCCGGTAGCCGCATGCACGGTCCTGGCATAGCAGCATCTTGCCCTTTTTGCCGTTGACCGCCAAGAGATACTTGCCGCATTCCGGGCACCGGGTGCGGGTGAGATTATCATGCCGGAACACGGCCTGGCTGTTTTTGATCAGCATGACGGCAGACTTGGCGTAATTTTTCATTTCATCGATAAATGACTTTTTGTCCAGTTTATCTTGGGCAATTGCCGCCAGCTTCTGCTCCCACCGGGCTGTCAGCGCCGGCGATTTTAACTCTTCCGGCACAAGTTCCAAAAGCTGCCGCCCTTTGGCGGTGAGCAAAATATCCTTGCCCTTTCTTTCGATCAGGAAGCTGTTTAGTAATTTCTCGATAATATCAGCCCGGGTTGCGACCGTTCCCAAACCACCCGTTTCGCCAATGGTTTTTTTCAGGGCGTCGCTTTCCTTGGTCATATACTTCACCGGGTTTTCCAGGGCTGACAGCAGTGTCGCCTCGGTAAAAGGCGCCGGCGGCTTGGTTGCTCCCTGGGTGAGCGACAACGCCTTGACTGGCAGAACCTCCCCCTCGACCAGCGGAGGCAGCTGCTGCTCCGCGGCGTCGGTTTGCTCGTCTTCTTCATCGTCAAACTTGTTTTCGTAGATTTCCTTCCATCCCTGCGCCAGTACGGTTTTGCCGCGGGCGATAAAGGTTTCGCTGCCGATGCGCGCTTTAATGCTCACCTGTTCATATTCAAACGGCGGATAAAATACGGCCAAAAACCGTTTGATTACGATATCATAAATTTTGCGCTCTTTGTCGCTCAGCACGCCGTAATTGACAAATTGCTCCGTCGGGATGATGGCATGATGATCCGTGACTTTGCTGTCGTCCACGACATGTTTGCCGGGCTTAATCCCGGCCCGCAGTATTTTTATGACCGGTTTGGCGTATTGTCCGGCGCCGCACGCTCGCAGCCTCTCCGGCAAGGTTGGCACAATATCGGCGGATAAATACCGGGAGTCGGTACGGGGATAGGTAAGCAATTTATGGGTTTCGTAAAGACGCTGCATAATTGCCAGCGTTTCCTTGGCCGAAAAGCCAAACAGCTTATTGGCGTCACGCTGGAGTTCAGTCAAATCATACAGTTGCGGGGCAAAGTTTTTCTTCAGCGTTTTTGTTATTTCTTCGATGCAAGCGGGTTTATCCTTGAGCCCGTTTATAATTTGCTCGCATCGTTCTTTATCAAAGGTTTTTGTATCTTTACTTTTGCCGTCCTGCCAGGTCAGGCGCAGCTTGTCGGTTGCCGCCGCAATGCCGTAGTAGGTTCTGGGCTGAAAGTTTTTGATCTCCTCTTCGCGGTGGGCGATAATAGCCAGTGTAGGCGTCTGCACCCTGCCGCATGATAACTGGGCATTATATTTGCACGTCAGCGCCCGGGTGGCGTTAATGCCGACATACCAGTCGGCCTCCGCCCGCGCAGCCGCCGCGGCATAAAGATTCTCATATTCTTTCCCTGGCCGCAGCTTGCTGAAGCCTTCTTTAATAGCCTTGTCGGTAACCGAAGAAATCCACAGCCGCTTAACGGGTTTTGGGGCGGCCGCCGCCGCAAGTATCCAGCGGGCTACCAGTTCGCCTTCGCGTCCGGCGTCGGTGGCAATCACCACTTCACTGATGTCTTGGCGCTGCAGCAGCGATTTTACTACCTGAAACTGCCTGCCGCTCTCTTTAATCACGACCAGCTCCAGGCGCGGCGGCAAGAGCGGCAAGTCTTCCAGCCGCCATTCTTTATACTTTGGATCGTACGCTTCAGGGTCAGCCAGCGTGACCAAATGCCCCAGCGCCCAGGTAACTACATGCTGCGCGCCCTCCAGATAACCATTGCCGCCTTTGGCCGCTCCCAGCACTCGTGCTATATCCTTCCCCACCGAGGGTTTTTCCGCTAATACCAGTATTTTGCCCATACTCGACTCCTTTGCAGATATTACTAGCTACTTTTAGCTTCACCGGCAATAATCCTTTTTTATTGCATAACCAATTGCGCTGAGCACAGGCAGAACATGGGGACAGTTCTTTTGTTCGGCGCGCGCCGGTACCGAAAGAAAGCCAGAAAACTATACCCGTTCTTTGCGTTATTCGTGGAAGTTTGCTTTGATTAGGGCGGTCAAGGCTTGAGCGGCGTCTGCTTCATCAGGGCCTTCGACCTGTTTCCCTTTAATATTTCCCGGCAATAATCAACTAAACCGCATGGCGCGGTTTAGTCTGGCTGTCGACAAAGTAATGTAAGTCCCCTTTCCCTTTCAGCCAGCAACCCCTTTGGCTTGTTCCTATTCCTCCGGCGTTTTATTCTTTTGCGGACGGCGTTTGGGTATTGGCGGCAGCTATGGTATGATGAAAGGGAAATCAGGATGGGGAGAATGCGTTTATGAACAAAAAGGCGCTTGCCGCATTGTACCAGGACTTGCCAGACCTTGTGGCAAAGGGAATACTCTCGCCTGAATCGGCCGAACGGTTGAAACAGCATTACGGGCCGCTTGGGGAGAGTCAAGGAAACAAGACCTTCCTGCTGGTGTTTGGCGTTTTCGGCGTTATCTTGGTTGGATTGGGGATTATTTTGCTTCTTGCGCATAACTGGCCGCAATTTACCCGTATTACCCGTCTTGCTATCTCTATCGGTCTGCTTTTTACGGCGCAGGCGGTATCCGGATTAGCGCTAAGGTTTAAGCCGGACAGCCGGATTTGGCGGGAAGCGGCGGCTACGTTCCATACGCTTGCGCTCGGAGCAGCTTTGGCTTTAATCGGCCAGACCTATCACTTGACCGAGGATACCGATATGTTTGTCCTTACCTGGATGCTGCTGTCACTGCCGCTCGTGTATCTGCTGCGGTCCGGTAGCGCCGCTGTCTTGTATTGCATCGGCATAACCTTCTGGGTGACCAATGTGCACGAGCAGTCCGGACGGCACCTGATCTGGGTTTTATACCTTCTCGCGCTGCCTTTTTACTGGCAGCGCCTGCGGCAAGACCGCCAGGCAAACGCTACGGCCATTTTGTCCTGGGCCTTTAATATCAGTTTGTTTATATCTTTTGGCGCGGCGTTTGCTGCAGCCGTTGACAACCTCGGGCTGCTGCTGTATAGCGCTCTTTTCAGCCTAAACTATATGGCGGGAATGTTTTGGTTCAACACGGCTGGAGAAAAATGGCGCATGCCTTTTAAAATCATCGGCATAGGCGGCAGCATCGCCTGTGCATATATTTTGACATTCCAAGATATTTGGCGTCACCTTAACGTAAAACTGCAAAACATGTTTACCCCGGATCTCATGCTGCTTGCCGCCCTCATGCTGCTGGCTGTTGCGGGCAATATCCGCATGGCGCAGCAATTTGGGCGAAACAGCCTGCCGCTCGCCGCGATCCCGCTCGTCACCAGCGCTGCGTATATCAGCCTTGGCTTTGACGCCAGCGGCGCCGGCGCGGCCGTTTTGCTTAACAGCTATTTGCTGCTGCTCAGCATCTGGATAATCCGCAAAGGAATACGTCAAGCCGGGCTTGGGCTTGTCAATTTAGGCATGACCCTATTGGCGGCGCTCATCGCCGCGCGGTTTTTCGACGCCAATGTTAGCTTTTTGATTCGGGGGCTTGTCTTTGTCGCTCTGGGCGCAGGCTTTCTCATCACGAACTGGTTCATAGTAAGCCGCCGCAACACGGGAGGTTAGCATGAAAAATAATAAATTGTTGTTACTTTTCGCAGTTGTTGCCCTGGCGCAAACTTTTACCGCCCTGCACATGGCCTGGCAGTGGGAGGATACTCTCCGCACCGGGCAGCGTTTCGTTTGGGAAACCGCGCCGGTAGACCCCTATGATGCCTTTAAAGGGAAGTATATTGACCTTCGCTTTAAAGAAACCGGCGGCGTAATTATTGACGGCGCGCAGTTCACCTACGGGCAGACAGCCTATGCCATCATAGGGGAAAACGCCGAGGGCAAAGCTTACATCTCCGGCATTGCTTCCAAGCCGCCGGCGAGCGCGGCTTATGTCAAAGTAAAAGTCCTCTATACCGAAGGCGGCAAAACCCATGTTGAATTGCCGTTCAAACGCTACTACCTGCCGGAAAATATGGCCGCCCCCGCCGAAATTGCTTACCGCGAAAATGCCGGTAAAACGGGCATTGCCGCCGTTCGGCTGAAAAACGGGTATGGTGTTGTTGAGAAAGTATACATCGGCGATCAGACGTTGGAGGAGCACCTGCTGCAATCCCATTAAATTAAAAAGCAAAGCCGGACGCTTAGCCAAAAAGCTCCGGGCTTTGCTTTTCTCGAAACTGCCAACCTATTTGCTGCCGTATTGCTGCTTAATCATTGGCTTAATCCCGCCGCTGGCGAGAATGGTCATGATATAGTCGGATAGCGGTTCCGCTGTGGATGTTTCGCCGGTTGTTTCGTTTATTACGTCACCGCTTAAAACATCAATCCGCAGCTGATCCCCCCGTTTCACCAGATTAGAAATACCCGGACAGACCAGCAGTGGAATGCCCAAATTTATGGCGTTGCGGTAAAAAATCCGGGCGAAGGAATCGGCAATAATAGCGCCTATTCCTGCTGCCTTTAGGGTGACAACCGCATGCTCGCGGCTTGAACCGCAGCCGAAATTTGCAGCAGCAACGATAATATCCCCCGGTTGGACTTCTTTCACAAAGTCGGGATCGGCACCTTCCATCGCATGCTTACCGACAACATCCGGGTCTGTCAGGTCGAGGTAGCGGCCGGGATATATTTGATCGGTATCAATATTAGCGCCATAGACAAATGCCTTTCCTTTGATTACGCTTTGCACCGTATCCACCCCTTAGTCCAAGTATTTGGCTGGGTCAACAATTTTCCCCTCAAGCGCTGCTGCGGCAACAGCGGCGGGCGAGGCGATAAAAATTTCCGCTTTGGTATGACCCATCCGCCCGGGGAAATTTCGACTTGAAGCCGTAATACAAGTTTCGCCTGAAGCCAGCATGCC
>JAOACF010000061.1 GCA_026417995.1 Negativicutes bacterium | reverse complement strand
GTACCTCCAGTACGCCTCCGCGAAAATCCTCGTCGCGCCTAGCATCTGGAGCTTTTTCAGCAGTCTCCGGTTCTAATCATATTCCAAAAATAATTGCTTAAAAATGAGTTTTGCAACACTCACCTAGTGCTACCCTCTCTATAGCTAACATTAGACTTTGCAGTCCACGAAAATTATGTGTCAGGCAAAAAAATGAGCGCCTCGGCGGGACGCCCACTTTGCATCAGCCGGCGCGGCTGATCCTGAACGCTCTGAACTTGGCGGCGCCATATTCAATGGCGACAAACAACACCGGAACCAGGAATATTCCCAGCGCAGTGGCTGTCAGCATACCGCCGACAACGGTTGTGCCGAGTGCCTGCCGGGCGGCTGCGCCGGCGCCGGTTGACAGCGCTAGCGGGATGCAGCCGAGGATAAAAGCGAAAGAGGTCATCAAGATCGGCCGCAGCCTGAGCTTGGATGCTTCGATAGCCGCCTCTACCGGATCCATGCCTTTATCGGTTCTGACTTTAGCCCATTCGACAATGAGAATGGCATTTTTTGCCGCCAGGCCGACAAGCATGACCAGTCCTATCTGCATATAGATGCTGTTTTCCAGACCCCGGAAATACTGGAACAGCACCGAGCCCAGCACTCCCGTAGGAACTGAGAGCAGGACGGCAAACGGAATATTCCAGCTTTCGTACAAAGCCGCCAGACACAAGAAAACAAACAGCAGCGCAAAACCGAAAATAATCTGGGTGTTTTTGCTGGCAAGCTTTTCTTCCCGGCTCAAGTCCGCCCATTCATACGTAAATGTCTTGGGCAATACTTGGGCCGCAACTTCCTCAAGCGCCTGCATCGCCTGGCCGGAACTGTAGCCGGGGGCAGTGTTGGCGTTAATCTGCATGGCCGGGTAGCCATTAAAACGTTTGATCAGCGACTGGCCGCTGGTAGGAACAGGCGTAACCAAAGTATTAAGCGGCACCATTTCGCCGGCGGTATTGCGCACATAAAAGAAGCGAGTAGCATCGGCGTCGGTGCGAAACTCAGGCTGCGCCTGCAGCATAACCTTGTAAGTGCGGCCAAAGCGGTTAAAGTCGTTAACCGGTACACCGCCCAGGAAAGTCTGCAGCGTTGTAAAGATATCCTGAACCGGAACCCCCAAGGCCTTCGCCTTCTCGCGATCCACTTCAAACCGGTAGGCAGGAGTATTAGCCCGGAAACTGGATTGAATCATGCCGATTTCCGGCCGTTGACGCGCCGCAGCAATAAATTGCTGCGATACATTGTTCATCTCTTCCAGGCTGGCGCCGCCACGGTCCTGAATCATGAAAGTCAGGCCGCCGACTGCGCCAATTCCCGGCAATGACGGAGGATTGAAGGCAAAGACCGTTGCCTCCGGAATGCCACTAACTTTGGCCATGGCTTGCCCGATAATGGCACTGAGATGCATATTGGGCGCAGTCCGTTCCGCCCACGGCTTCATACCGGCAATGACCATCGCGCCGTTTGGTTTTTGTCCGCCGGCCAGAATGTCAAAGCCGGCCACCTCTACGGTGTTTTCCACTCCCGGGATGGAGCGGTAAATCTCGCCGACCTGCTGGGCGATCGCCCGCGTGCGGTTCATGTTGGCGGCTTCCGGCAGACTGACGACCGACAGCATAAAGCCCTGGTCCTCGTTGGGAACAAATGTGGAGGGAATAATCCGCAGCATGCTGACGCATAAAATACAGATCACCGCCAAGCTCACACCCCACAGGCCGGCTCGCCGGATCGAATGCCGAACGCCTTCTGCGTATCGTTCTGTGGTGCGATCAAACCAAGCATTGAACCAATCAAAAAATCTGCCGATGACACCGGGGCGCGCCTCGCCATGATATGGCTTCAGCACCAGGCTGCATAACGCGGGTGTTAATGAGAGGGCAACTATGGCCGACAGCGCCATCGAAACGGCGATAGTCAGCGCAAACTGCTTATACAGCACGCCCGTTGTCCCGCCGAAAAAAGCGACGGGAATAAATACGGACGCCAGTACGAAGGCAATGGCAATAACCGGCCCGGAAACCTCATTCATGGCGCGCAAGGTTGCTTCTTTAGGGCTCAGCCCATTGTGGCGCATATGGTGTTCGACCGCCTCCACCACAATAATAGCATCGTCGACGACAAGGCCGATAGCCAATACCATGGCAAACAGCGTCAGGGTGTTTATGGAAAATCCGAGAATTACGAATGCGCCGAATGTACCGACCAGCGATACCGGCACCGCCAGCATGGGAATTAATGTCGCCCGCGCGCTTTGCAGGAACAGGTACACAATAATCATGACCAGAATTAAGGCTTCAATGAAAGTACGGAAAACCTTTTGCAGCGACTCGCGGATGTATTTAGTGTTATCGGTAAGGATCCGATATTCCATTCCCGGTGGAAACCGCTTCGACGCATCCTCTATAACCTGGCGGACATCCGCGATTGTTTCCAGAGCATTGGCCTCTGTTGTCAACTGTACGGCAAAAACTACCGCGTCGCTGCCGTTAAAGCTGCTTTTAAAAGTATTGTCGCGCGCGCTCAATTCGACCGTTGCCACGTCGCCCAAACGAATCGACGAACCATCGGGCTGCGAGCGCAGAATGATTTTTTTGAAATCCTCCTCGGTCACCAAACGTCCCTGAACACTGGCGGTGTACTGGAATTCCTGTCGGGATACCGACGGTAACTGACCAATTGTACCGGCAGGCGCCTGCACATTCTGCTCCTTAATGGCATTGGCCACATCAGCAGCGGTGATGCCAAGCTGCGCCAGCTTATCCGGCTTAAGCCAGATCCGCATACCGAAGTCGGAGCCGTATTCGCCGACATCGCCTACACCTTTGACGCGGCGAATATCGTCGATGATGTTGATACTGCCGTAGTTTTTGAGAAATACGCTGTCATATTCGCCGTTTGGCGAGATAAGACTGAAGTAAAGAGCCGTGTCCGGTGAAACCTTGCGCGTAGTTACCCCAATGAGCTGAACATCCTGCGGTAAACCGGCATTTGCCTGAACTACCCGGTTTTGCGTATACATGGTAACCATATCCGGGTTTTCGCCCAGCTCAAACTTGACATTCAGCATATAACGGCCGGTATCGGCGCTGGTTGAGCTCATGGCGACCGCGCCTACACCGTTGACTTGCTGCTCAATAACCTGCGCTACCGTCTTTTCTACTACCTCGGCATTGGCACCGGTATACATAGTGCTGACACTTACCTGCGGCGGCGTAATTTGCGGATACTGGGCAACCGGTAGATTAAAAGCGGCAAGGCCCCCGGCAAGCGTAATGATAATGGCAATAACTATGGCGAAGATAGGGCGTTCAATAAAAAATCTGGCCATACCCATCCTCCTCACTTCGCGACCGGAATCTTAAGATCATCCGGACCGATCATGATGACTTTCAGCGGCGTTCCCGGCTGCGCTTTGGCAAATCCTTCAACAACAACGATATCTTGCAGCGAAATACCTTCTTCCACAATTTGCAGATTATCGATCTTCGGACCCAGCTTAACCGGCCGCGTTTCGGCTTTGCCTTCAGCGCTCACCACCGTGACAAAGGTTTTGCCCAACATTTCCTGAACGGCGCGCTGCGGAATTAGAATAGCGCCCTTTCTGGTTTCGCCGGTAGCCACAATGCGGGCAAACATGCCGGGGACTAAGAGCTGCTTAGGGTTGGCGAAGACGGCTTTCATCGTCAGTGTGCCGGTCTGGTTCGCCATGCCCCGGTCAATTTGCTCCAAGCTGCCGGTATGCGGATATTCACTGCCGTCGCTGAGAAACAGCTTTAAATTTTTTCCCCATGCATCCGGTGAATTGCCCATACGGGCGAACTTTAGGTATTCGTTTTCGCTCATGCTGAATTTAACCTGCACCGGATCCACAGTCGAGACAGTCGCCAGCACGGTGCTGCCGGCCTGCACAAATCTGCCTACGCTTAACTCGCCGACGCCAATGCGACCATCAACGGGAGAAACAATAATGGTATCGGCCAAATCAGTCTCGGCTTTAGCCAGTTTGGCCTGATAGGCTTCCACAAGCGCCTGCGCCTGCTCAGCCTGCGATAACGACGTCTCCAGGGTCTGGGCCGCGATGCCTCCCTGTGCCGCTAAGCTTTGATAACGCTTGACATCGCGCCGGATATTGCTAAGCGACGCCTGAGCTTGCATGACCTGGGCGCGCGCGTCGGCAACCGCTGCCGCATACTGGCGCTGGTCTATTTCAAACAAAGGCTGTCCGGCGCGCACAGTATCGCCGCCTTTAATAAACTTTTGCGCAATATTTCCGGACACTCTCGCTTGAATCTGAACCTCATCTTTAGCGACAATCTGCCCGACATACTCGTATGTAACCGGCACGTCCTGCTGCATAGCCTGCATGGCTTTAACCGCAACCTCCTGCGGCGGACGCGCCGCCTGCGGTTTGCTGCAGCCAGCCGCCAGCATGGTCAGCGCAACAGCCAGGCATACTAGACTCTTCCTGTTCACTTTAGCTCCTCCTCATACCCTCACATCTCGTAAAGTTATACAAAAATTCAATCTCCCTTGCCAGCGCCGCGTGCCGCCAGCCCAAAAACCAATATATCGGTTACATGCCCGATCATCTCATCAATGGTTAGCTTATTTTGCGTCAGAAAGGAATAATCGGCGATTTCGCTGTAAGCGCCTTGCAGCATCTTGCGCACCGCCGGAAAATAGACCGGACGAAAAACTTTTTCCTTAACGCCTTGCGCGAGCAGTGCCTCAATCATCTGCCATTGCTCATCCATCGCGCGCTCTGCCTTTTCCCATTCGCGCGGCATAAACCGCTTGATGTCGATAGCGACCCGGTCATTCATCTGGTCTTTGATAGCGGGGCGCACCGTGATTACCTTCTGCAGCTTCTCTTCAACGCTTAGGCTGTCATCTTCCATAACCGCTTGCCATTTTTCCCGGAAATCGCTTGTTACTCTATCGACAATGGCGCCAATCAATTCTTCTTTGGAGCTGTAATTTTCATATAAAGTCCGTTTACTTATACCTAATCGCCGCGCCACGTCCTCCATGGTAAATTTAATACTGCATTGGTTCATCTCTTCCATCGCCGCGAACATAATCCGTTCTCGCAAAAGACCATCCTCCTTCCGTTACTTAAAACGAGTAAAACTATTTCGTTATTATTAGTACCGTTTTATCATAGCATCAACTGACTGACTAGTCAATATTTTCCTGTGCCTAATACAAAGAAAACAGCCTGCGTGTCAAGCAAACTGTTTTCTTTGTATTAGTATTAGTAGCTAATGTGTCTTGGCCGCAGCGGGCTCGGCAACCGCCTTTGCGGACACCTTTGGTCCGCCCAGTTCGTTAAAGCAGATATTGAGAACAACGGCAGTCAAACTGCCAATGGTGATGCCGCTGTGCAGGAAAAGCTGCGCCCAGGTTGGGAAGTGGTGATAGAAAGTCGGAACCGAGAGGGGAATTAAGCCAACGCCCAAACTAACGGCAACAATCATGGCATTTTGATTGCCTTCAAAGCTCACTTTGGCAAGAGAGCGAATGCCGCTGGCCGCAACCATGCCAAACATCGCAATGCCTGCACCGCCGAGAACCGGCATCGGAATGGATGCCACCACAGCAGCCGCTTTGGGAAAGAGTCCCAGCACTACGAATATCATACCGGCGGCGACAATAACAAAGCGGCTCTTAACACCGGTCAAACCGACCAACCCTACGTTTTGCGCGAATGCCGAGTACGGGAAGGTATTCATAAATCCACCCAGCATGGTGGCAAATCCATCAGCGCGCAGTCCGCGCACCAAATCTTCCTGTTTGGCAGGCCGGCCCACAATCTCGCCGACCGCGATAATATCGCCGGTTGTTTCGGTCATGATAACCAGCATGGCCAGCATCAAAGTTATAATCGAGGTGAGATCAAAGGTCGGCATGCCGAATGCCAGGGGGGTAACAATATCAAACCAGGGCGAAGTTCCCACTTTGTCAAAATTGGTCATTCCCAGCGCCCAGGCGATCAGCGTGCCGGCTGTCAAGCCCAGCAGCACCGCGATATTGCTCCAGAAGCCCTTAAACGAGCGGTAAAAAATAACTGTTAACAATAATACCGTAAACGCCAGCGCAATATTCGCCAAGCTGCCAAATCCCGGCGCCGCCGGAACGCCGCCGCCCGCCCAGCGCACCGCCACCGGCATCAGCGACACGCCGATCAGCGTGATGATTGTGCCGGTAACTACCGGCGGAAAAAAGCGGATTAAACGGCTAAAGTAGGGACTGATAAGATAAGCGATCAGGCCGACGGCGATAGTTGCGCCGAAGATTCCCTGAATGCCCTGCGTTTTGCCGATGAGAATCATCGGAGTTACCGCGGCAAAGGAAACGCCCTGAACCACCGGGAGTTTAACGCCCATGTTAAATACACCAAGCGCCTGGATAATGGTAGCAATACCAACCGTAAACAAATCCGCGTTGATTAGATAAATAAGCTGCTCCTTGCTCAGCCCCACGGCGTTGGCAATAATCAGCGGCACAGCCACACAGCCGGCGTACATAGCCATGACGTGCTGCAAGCCATAGGCGAAAAGCTGTCCTTTCGGCAGAATTTCATCAACCGGGTGAACAATTTTACCTTCCTGCATCATAATCCTCCGTTCTCATCTTTGATATTCCGCCTTGTCGCATCCCGAAAAATACCTTTTCCGGGGTGGCGGGCAGTCTGGTTATCCATACGCCGACAGCATTGTAAATGGCGTGGGCAATAGCCGGAGCCGGGGTATTGATGACAACTTCGCCTAATGATTTGGCGCCGTACGGCCCGGTAGGTTCATAGCTTTCTTCGAAAACCACCTGAATTTCGCCTACATCTTTCCGGCAGGGAATTTTATATTGCATGAATGAATTAGTCTGCATCACGCCTTTAGCATCATAGCGGACGTCTTCAAACAGCGCCAGGCCAATCCCTTGCACGATGCCGCCCTCTGCCTGGACGCGCGCCAGGTTAGGATTGATAACCGTACCGCAATCCACGGCCGCAACATAGCGGAGCAAGTCCACTTTACCGGTTTCCGGGTCGACCTCTACTTCGGCAAACCCGGCGACAAACGGCGGCGGCGATATCGGACTGCCATAGGTGGCGTTGCCGACTAACTGCAGTTTGCCTGTTCCCAACACCGAGAGTTCCGCCAGTTTTGCCAGCGTCATTTCTTTCGCGCTCGCTTCATCACGAAAACGTTTGCCGTCGAAGTCTATCTTTCCCGGCGTGGTTGCTAACAGTTCAGCCGCAAGGCAGATCATTTTTTGCTTTAAGTCTGCGGCTGCCTGCACCGTTGCCATACCCGTGACATACGTGGTGCTTGAAGCGTATGACCCCGGATCGTAGGGCGACACATCGGTATCCGCGGCATTGACGATAACATTTTCCACCGTTGTTGCCAAGGCTTCAGCCGCCATTTGCGCCAGGATGGTATCGCTGCCGGTACCCATGTCGGTAGAACCGGTCAGCAGGGTATAGCAGCCGTCATCCTGCAGGCGTATCTCGACCGAGGCGGTATCAATGCCGGCGATCCCCGAGCCTTGCATGGTCACAGCCATGCCGACAGCTTTGATTTTGCCGTTAATTTCTTGCCGAGGATATTTTTCATTCCAGCCGATAAGTTCTTTGCCTCTGGCAATGCAGCGATCGAGGGCCGAGCTTCCCAGTTTCTTGCCGCGATACGTCAGACACGTTTCGCCTTCCCGGATTAAATTTTTTAGTCTGATTTCGGTCGGATCCATATTCAATTTGGCGGCAAGCTGGTTTACCGCCGACTCCAGCGCAAACGTCCCCTGCGTGGCGCCGTAGCCGCGCAGCGCCCCTGCCGGCATTTTATTGGTATATACAACATGGCCGTGAAAGCGAACGGCGCGGGTTTTGTTGTAGAGAGGAAGTGTTTTGTCTCCTACCACCGCAAAAGTGGTGGGCGCATGTTCGCCATAAGCGCCGGTGTCCGAAAGCCCGGCAATATCGATGGCCCGGATATAGCCTTCACGGTCGGCTCCCAACCTGACAGTCAGACGCATGGCATGACGGCTGGTGGTTGTGCTGAATGTTTCCTGGCGGTCATAAACGATTTTCGCCGGTTTGCCGGTGTTCAGCGTGACGATGGCAGCGAAAGCCTCGACCGCCCCGGTTTGTTTGCCGCCAAAACCGCCGCCGATCCGCGGCTTGATAACCCGGATGCGGCTGGCAGGAAGATTGAGTGCCCTGGCCAGTTGCCTGCGGACATGAAAGGGAATTTGGGTCGAACTGATTACGACCAGCCGGCCGGCATGATCCAGATAGCTCACAGCCCGGTAGGTTTCCATCATGGCGTGTGACTGCGCCTGGGTGTAATAGGTATTTTCCACCATCACGTCGCAGTTTTTCAGTTCAGCTTCGACATCGCCGACTTCAATTTTGTGCGTGCAAACAATATTTCGCTCTTTGTTCATGCCAATGTCATAGTTGCAGAACAGATCCGGCTCCGGGTGAACGACCGAGGAATGATTCATTGCCTGTTCAAAGTCGAGCACCGGCTCATATACTTCATAGTGTACTTCTATCAGTTCCATGGCTTTGAGCGCGGTTGTTTCATCTGTCGCGGCAATAATCGCCACTGCATCGCCTACATACCGGACAATGGGGTCTAAAATCAGGCGGTCATAGGGCGACGGCTCGGGATAAGACTGACCGGCAAGCGTAAACCGGATGTTGGGCACGTCTTGGTAAGTGAGTACACAGGCAACTCCTGACAGTGCCTTTGCTTTCGTTGTGTCAATAGCCACAATCCGGGCAAAAGCGTGCGGGCTACGCAATATTTTAACGGTCAGCGCGTTAGGCGGCGTCAGATCCTCGGTATACACCGGCTTGCCGGTGGCAATGGGCAAAGCGTCTAGCTTAGGGATGGCTTGGCCAATCACTTTATTCATGAGGCTACCCCCAAATATTTCTTTACGGCTCGCATTTGCCCCATATAGCCGGTACAGCGGCACAAGTTCCCGGTAAGATAATGGACAATATCCGCTTCTGTTGGGTTTTTCAGTTCCCGCTTCATCGCCAATACCGTCATGATAAAGCCGGGACTGCAAAATCCGCACTGCTCGGCGCCTTCTGCGGCAAGCAGCCTGGCGAAAGCTGCTGCTTCCTCGCTTACGCCTTCGATTGTTGTAATATGTTTGCCCTGTGCGCGAAAAACAGGGACAGCGCAGGATAAAGTCGGTTTGCCGTCGATCCACACGGTACATAAGCCGCAACAGGCAGTATCGCAGCCTTTGCGAACGCTGAGCAAGCCGCGCGCCCGCAGCGTATCAGCCAAGAGTTCACCGGCATTTGCTTCCAAAACTGTTTTTTGGTCGTTAATCACACACTCTATCTGCACGACAATACCTCCAAGACGGCACGCTTTACAAGCACCTGGCACATAGCCTGCCGATACGACGCCGAAGCGCGCATGTTAGAGCCAAAAGTCAACTCGCTTGCCGCTGCTCTGGCAACCGCAGCAATACCTTCCGGCGAACCTGCGCCAGCCGCAAGCTGCGCCGCAGCTTGCGGCGCAAGCACCGCGACATTCGGCCGGGCGCCGACGGCAATCCTCCAGGCATCATCATGCCTGGACACCGCGACGTTGAGCAGCGGGTAATCGCTGGCTGAATTGCGGAGCGAATGATAGGCGGCCCGGCGGCCGTCTTTTTTTATGCTGATACGAACAAGAATATCGCGTTCGAACGGCCTGGCCAAAAAATCTGTCAGCGCCAGCCAGCCCTGCTTATATAGTTCTACTTCACTGTCAAGCGCCAGCAGCGCAGTAATCAAATCCGAAAATCCGTAGCGCGAAAACACCGAGCCGCCCACAGTGGCGACATTGCGAAACTGCACGCCGATAATATTGCCGACTGCCTTAGTGAGCATGCCGTCATACAAACTGCGCAAAGCCGGGTGCGTCTCAATCTCGCGGAGAGTGGCCATCGCGCCTATCTCCACCCTTGCTTCCGTCTCGATTATATAGTTCAGGCTCAGTTTGCTTAAATCAATCGCCGTGCCAATTTTTCGGCGGCCAAGCCGCAGATAGGCGCAGCCGCCGAGAATAGCGTTAGTGCGTCTGTGCAGAAGAATTCGGTACGCCTCTTCCAGCGTATCGGGCTGAGCCAAACCGGCTATGGTGTACATGCTTGTCCTCCTTAAGCAAGGGAAATCTGGCATTGCAGCAGCTAAATACACATCTATTATACGTCCTTATATCGAACTATTGCAAGGTATTTTTTATTAATGTTCGGATTTATGCTTGACGAAAACCCGCCGGCCAAAACCGGCGGGTTAGTACCAGGATCATGCGTCAGCCGGGAGTATCGGACTGCTTTTTTTGCTCTGGCTATAGACAAAACCCACTCCTAAAACAATGTCAACGAGAACCGGCCCCATCGGCACGGGATTTGGCGCGATTAGTCGCCGGGGCGGTTAAAGGATCGTCAGGCCAATAGTGCTTCGGGTAACGCCCCAGTAAATCTTTACGCACTTCAAAATAGGTATTCCGCCAGAAACCGGCCAAATCCTGCGTGATCTGTACCGGACGGTGCGCCGGCGATAGCAGATGCAGCGTCACGGGGACTTTGCCCCGGCCAATGCGCGGCGTATCTGCCAGACCGAACATTTCCTGCAGCCTGACGGCAAGCACGGGCGCTGCAGGGTCGCTATAATCCAGCGGTATACGTCGGCCGCTCGGCACGGTAATATGGGATGGCGCACATTCATCCAATTCGCGCCGGTGTTCCCAGCCCAGCATTGCCAGCAGAATATCCGCCAGATTTAACCGCGCCAGGTCGACGCGGTTAGACATACCGTACAAGTAGGGACCAAGCCAATCACCCAGATTTTTCAAAAGGGCGGCATCAGAAACATCCGGCCATGCTGTTGGATTGAGCGCATGCATGAATGCCATCCGCTGCCGAAGTTGAAGGGTGGTTTTACTCCAGGGCAAAATATTAAGTCCTTCTGTCGCGATGCCCTCCACTAACGCTTTCAGCATCATGCCGGGATTAGGGTCGGGCAGCACGGAATCCCGGATAATAAGCGCGCCCAGCCGTTCCCGGCGTCTCCCTCGCACCGCCTGCGCTGCTTTGTCCCAGACAATGCTGTCTTCCTGGGTAATTTCCGCGGCAAAATACTGCCTGAGTTGGTTCTCGGCAATGGGTGCGGCCAGTAAGATGCGTCCGTCAGTTCCCTGGTCATCAATCTCCGCTATCGCCAGATATTCCGCTGCCGCCAGCGGCTGGCCAACAGGCGCCGCCGCTCCCCGGCCATTGGCCATGAGATAGCGCCCGTCGGACCGGCGCTGCGCGATACGGTCCGGATACGCAAACGCCAGCACAATGCCGGTGCAATCGATGTCTCCATCCCTTGCCGCAATGCCAAACTGCCGGCGTATCTGGCGAATTTCCGCCGTAATACGCCGCCGAATCGCCGGATCGATATCTCGCTCACTAAAGTACAGCGCCTCCAGCCTTCGCCGGAGATCAATATCGGGAGGTTCATTCCCGCGGCGTAGCACGTCCCGCTCGCTGAGCAGCGCGGCAATATTACAAGCCAGGCTTCCCTGTCCCAGCAATTTCGCCGTAAGAATCATATGCGCCAGCCGGGGATGAAGGCCGGCGGCGGCTATCGCCTGCCCGTGCGCCGTGACTTTGCCGCCTGCAGTGAGCGCTCCCAAGCTGACCAACAGCTCGCGCGCCTGGGCAAAAGCCCCGGCGGGCGGCGCATCCAGCCAGTTTAACCGGTATGGGTCTTCTGCGCCCCACACCGCTAGTTCCAAAGCCAAGGCCGCAAGATCGGCCTCCATGATTTCCGGTGAATTTCGCGGGTTTAACCTGGCATCCTCCTGTTTTGTCCAAAGCCGGAAGCAAGTCCCCGGCCCCAGCCGACCCGCTCGGCCCCGGCGCTGCTCCGCCGAAGCTTTTGATACGTCCACGGTTTCCAGCCGGGTCATGCCGGTGCGCGGTGAAAAACGCGGCCGGCGCATGAGGCCGCAATCAATTACGGTTCGGACGCCTTCAACGGTCAACGAAGTCTCCGCAATCGAGGTCGCCAGTACAACTTTGCGCCGCCCCCCGGCATCAGGCGTGATCGCCGCGTCCTGGGCGGCAGGTGGCAGATTGCCATAAAGCAGAGCTATCCTGACTTCCTCCAGCCATGCTGCCTGGCTTAATATCCGTTCCACCCGGCGGATTTCTCCCACACCCGGCAAAAATACCAGAATGTCGCCTTCAGTTGTTGCCAGCGCCTCCCGGATTATTCCCGGTACTGTCGCGATCCGGTCGGAAACGGGGTTATCCAAATACCGGGTTTCAACAGGGAACAAGCGCCCCTCACTGACAATAACGGGTGCACCTCCCATCAGTTTTGCCACAGGTTCGGCTTCAAGTGTAGCGGACATAACCAGCAGCCGCAAATCCGGGCGCAACAGCCGCTGAATGTCCAGGCAGAGCGCCAGTCCCAGGTCGGCGTGCAGGCTCCGTTCATGGAACTCATCGAAGATAACGGCCCCCACTCCCTCGAGCGTGGGATCTGACTGCAGCATGCGCGTCAGTATGCCTTCGGTAATGACTTCGATGCGTGTACGGCTGCTAACTCGGGTTTCCAGCCGGACGCGGTAGCCAACCGTCTCTCCCGGCTCCTCACCCAGTTGTGACGACATATACCGCGCCGCCGCCCTTGCCGCCAGGCGCCTGGGTTCCAGCATGAGTATCCGGGTCCCCGCCAGCCAGGGCTCATTTAATAACGCCAGCGGCGTCTGCGTTGTTTTTCCGGCGCCCGGCGCCGCCACAAGCACCGCATTTGCGCCGGCGGCGAGCGCTTGTTTCAATTCGGGAAGTACATTGAAGATAGGCAGTGTTGTCATGGCTCACCTCAAAGAAACCTGGAATAACTCTATCATACCGAAAACTGGCCAATAAGCAAATAAAGCATTATCTGCCTGACGGCAAACAATGCCCTGTCTTCCTAAGCTACTAAAGGTACGACCTTTTCACAGAAAACCGCCACAATCTCGGCGTCGAACTGACTGCCTGCATACCGCCTGAGTTCCGCACACGCTTCCTCGGTGCTCATTGCCGGACGGTACGGCCGCTCGGTTGTCATAGCGTCAAACGCATCGGCCACCGCCAAAACCTTAGCTGCCGGCGAAATTTCCGGACCGGTCAACCCCCGGGGATAGCCGGAGCCATCTATGCGTTCATGGTGTTCGCGCACGATCCGCCTGACCTCGCTTAGATGCGTAATGCTGCGCAGAATACGATACCCCGTTTCGGCATGCGCTTTCACCAGTTCAAACTCCTCTGCCGTCAGGCGGCCGGGTTTATTGAGAATCTCCTGCGACACGCCAATCTTGCCAATATCGTGCAAAATCGCCGCATAGCGCAGCGTGGCGAGCGCTGCTTCATCCCAGCCCAGCGCCGTCCCAATCAGTTCAGAGTAGCGGAGAACCCGCTCGCTGTGGCCGCGCGTATAGCAATCTTTAGCTTCAATTGCGTCTGAAAGCGCCTTTATCGTATCCATATAGGCGACTGCCTTGTCTTCACAGGCTTTTTCCAGATCCTGATACAACGCTTTCGTCTGCTCGTACAAAGCTTCAATTTCTTCGTTCTGCGCCAGGGTTTCTTCCAGCAAACTGTCTTTTTCCTGCAGCAGCGCCAGCAGCTTGACGCGCATCCGATCCAGACTTGCGGCCAAACGCATCACTTCCAGACTGCCTGATCCGGTAAACGTAGCCTCCAGATCGCCTTCGCCTAGCTTTTTTGCCGTCTGCGCAATCGCCCCCAGCGGCTTGGTGATCCGGCCAATGATAAAATACGCGGCGGCAAATGCGCCCAATAAGCTGACCAGCAAGATGCCGGCGAAAAAAACGATAAACTTGCGCTGTTCTTCCAAAAACAGCGCTTCCGGCAAATAAATGGCCACCGTCCAACCGGCGCTCGGCACGGGTGCACAAAGCACATAATAACCGGCGTCGCCGATTGTAATTTTAAAATTTTCCGGGACACCGGCCGTAAGGTGGTTAATCACCGGCTTAAATACGCCGTTTTGCACCTCAGCCAAGCTTTCTCCCCAAACTCCCAGGCTTTCGTCTGTCGCGTACAGCAGCCGTCCGGCTTGGGAAACCAGTACGACGCGCGCTTCCGGATGAAAAACCGCTTTATTAGCCAAATTGCGCAGGTCATACGAATACAAATCAGTAGCAATAACGCCGGGAACGGGGGTGTTGAGCGGATAGGCCAAAGATAGTGAAAACCGGCCTGTTTGAATGTCGGCATAGGGCTCGGTCACTACCAATCCTCCGGCGCGAATAGCACTCGTATACCAAGGCCGCTTTGTCGGATCAAATCCTTGCGGAGGCGGCGTTTCCCTTGTCGAGACTAAACGTTTATCGGCAAAGCCGGCATATAAATACGCCAGTTCATGCGGATAGCGCCCGGCAATGCCTTTTAGCAGATAGGCGAGTTCGGGATCGTCACTTTTATACCTTTGATATTCAATTTGCGCGGCTGTGGATTTAAGAATGGAACCGCGCTCAAAAAACCAGGCCTCAAGCGAGCGAACGACGGCATTGGTCTCGGCCGTCATAACACGAGTAGTGCGATCGAACACAATGCGCTCGATTTGCGGAATGCTAAAGTAAGCGAGCACTGTTACGGAAACAATCATGATCAGACCGATCCAGATAAACAGCTTGTTCTTTATGCTCATACCGTTCCCTCGCCCTGGCTGCAATTATTCCGAACAAACAGGAACAGTTATGTATATTTGCTACAAACAGCCAGACTCCTTTCCCATTTTAAGAAAATTGGCATTAATAACTAATATTATGTCGAGAAGGGGGCGTTCTGACAGTCTGTTCGCCGACAACAATACAGCCTTGTTGACAAGATGCAGCATATAACCAGGCGCCTATTCCTAGTTTTTCCGCAAAAACCTTTATGCAATGACAAATTCATGGCGATTGACAGGGTCGCCTTGCAGCGTATCGGCCGTCTGCCGGTATTGACACGCCGGATTCATCGCTTGGGCGAAACCCTGCAGCCAAGCTTGGTACAACTCTTTCATCAGTTTTGCGCTTACACCCGCCCGCTTCCAGTTTGGCTCCTGCAGACAAACCGCGGCTTCCCATACCACTTTCTGCGGCGAGCTCTCGGTCACCATGTCAGCTTGGTCGCACGGCATGCCGTTAAGAAAATAGTCGTTAAGCGCCTTATAAATACTGTCAGCGCGGGAGGCGTCATACTTACCTTGCTGCCTGGCTTCGCAGCCGCAAGCGGCCCCGTGTTCGGCGAAAGCGGCAGCCGCCAAGTCATGCCCGGCATCGCCGCATGCGTCAATTAATTCCCTGATAAAAGCGGCTTCCCGTGTTTCAGCGATATTTACCTGTTTTTGCAGCCAGCCGTGGATATTCGCCTGGTCGATCATTTCGCCAAGATCTTTATCCGGTAGCGGACTGCCATACGTCTGCCATACCTGAACGCGAAGCTCTTCGGCAAGATCGCCGCAAGTTCTGGCTGCACTTGCATAAAGCAGCTGCTCCCGTTCAATTACCCGTCTGATTTTGCTGAACATCCAGTAATGAATCGGGCCGAGAAATGCGCTCATACTTTTTCCTCCAAAATAACTTTGTTTAATGCTGACACCAATTCTTCCACATTGATGCCATGAATTTCCGCCGCCTGTTTCACCGGCTCGCCGCTGGAAGACGGGCAGCCAAGGCAACCCATGCCAAACGATCTGAGTACCGGAATAGTCTGGGGATATACCCGGATAATATCGCTGATTACACTGTCGGCAGTGATTTTGTCGCCAAACACAAGCGTTCCTTCTGTCAAGCCGCCCGGCAGCGGCACGATTTTTTCGCCTGTCGCCGATTGGGACACGGCCGGCTCCCCGGTCTCCATAACACCGTGATGGAACATGGACAATACATCTGTCTTGAACTTCTCTAATCCGATGCGGTTGATGAATTGCCCGATGCGCTCAATATCGGCATTTTTTTGATAATAGCTAACAATAATGTCAACAATTTTGAGCGCATCATCATACGTCAGCCCCTCAATCAGCCGGTCAGCCAACCGCGGATGGGAGCCGGCGCTTCCTCCGACGTAAATATCCCAGCCAGTCTCAGTCCCCAGCACGCCAATATCTTTGATATGCACCTCGGCGCAAGAATTAGGGCAGCCGGCTACCCCCAGCTTCATCCTTGACGGC
>JAOACF010000006.1:30622-40579 GCA_026417995.1 Negativicutes bacterium | reverse complement strand
CACGCGCCCTATGGTTTAGCCGCCAAGCAGGCATTGACAAAGGCCGGTGTCTGGAATAAGATCAAGGACAAGCTGGTTTACGGCAAAAACATTCAAGATACGCTCACCATTGTCCAGACCGGCAACGCCGAGGCTGGCATTATCGCCCTCTCGATAGTCAAAACGGACGAGGTTAACTTTTCTCTGATTGACGATAGCCTGCATGCGCCGCTTGACCAAGCAATGGCTGTGGTTAAAGGTACGCCCAATGAAGCTTTGGCCCGCGAGTTCGTCCGATATGTAAACGGCCCGCAAGGCCGCGCCATCATGAAAAAATATGAATTTATTCTACCCGGCGAAATGTAAGGCGTGATGACAATGAATGCATCTGATATCAATCTCTTTCCGCTGTTCCTATCGCTAAAAGTGGCGTTTACCGCCACTCTGCTCAGTGTCGTCATCGGCATTCCGGTGGCGTATTTTCTCAGCCGGTCCGAAGGCAGGGCGGCTGATCTTGCGGATTCGCTGTTGACGCTGCCGGTTGTGCTGCCGCCCACCGTGCTGGGGTATTACCTTTTGGTACTGCTGGGCCGCCAAAGTGTAGTCGGCCGCTTTCTGGAAGATAATTTCCAGGTCATGATTGTGTTTACGCCTGCTGGGGCGGTGGTTGCCGCCATGATCGTATCCCTGCCTTTTTTGGTCAAGACGGCCCGCACAGCTTTTGCTGCGATTGACAAAGACCTAATTGACGCCGCCCGCCTCCTCGGGAGGACAGATTTCAATATCTTCTTCGCCGTCCTCTTTCCGCTCGCCTGGCGAGGCATCTTATCAGGCACTGTCCTGGCGTTTGCCCGCGCTCTAGGCGATTTTGGCACAACGCTGATGGTAGCCGGGAATATTCCGGGTAAAACCGTCACCATGCCGATTGCCATTTATGACGCACTGCTTGCGGGAAACAAAGAATTGGCCGATCTCCTGGTAATCATTATGACGGTGGTTGCTTTTTCCGTTTTGTTCATATTAAACCGGCTGGAGAAAAATATGCTGAGGAGCTAGCGCCCATGCTTGAGGTGAAAATCAGCAAAAGGCTCGGCAATTTCATACTGCATGCTGACTTTCAGGCGGGGAACGAAATCCTGGGTGTGCTCGGCCCTTCCGGCTGCGGCAAAAGCGTTACTCTGCGCTGCATTGCGGGTATCGAAACGCCGGATGACGGCCATATTGCCGTAAATGCCCGCACGTTATTCGCTGCGGCCAGACGCATCAATATTCCTTCGCGCCTGCGGAAAGTCGGGTATGTATTTCAAAACTATGCCCTGTTTCCGCATCTTACGGTCAAGCAGAATATTGCTTTCGGCTTAAAAGATATGGCTAAAGACGAGAAAGAATATCGCGTTCATGCTATGCTGAAAACCATCCGCATGGAAGGTTATGCCCAGCACCTTCCCGCGCAATTGTCCGGCGGTCAGCAGCAGCGTGTGTCACTTGCCCGCACGCTGATCACCCGCCCTGATGTGCTGCTGCTCGATGAACCGTTTTCAGCGCTCGATAATCACATCAAGCGCCATCTGGAGAATGAACTGCTGGAAATCATTCGCGCAAGCTATAACGGCACCGTTCTCCTCGTCACGCACAACATCGAAGAAGCCCACCGCTTGTGTGACCGCATCCTGGTTTATGAAAACGGCAAGACTGTCCAGATCGGGGACAAGCATGAAGTGACCGAGCGGCCGGCCACGGCTGAGGTGGCCAGAGTTGTCGGCTGCCATAACTTACTTTATGCTAATATATTACACAAAGATGGCAGGCTGATTGCCCAATGCGGCGCCCTATCGCTGCGCACAAACTGCCATAGCGATAACTTCCCGCAGATGATTGCAGGTTTTCATAGCTATCACGTTCGGCCTGTACCGGATAAGGCGACAACAAATACCTTCCACTGCCGCATTCGCGACGTGCGGGAAGGAACCGCCGCAGTTTCAGTTACTGCTGACTATGCAGGACAGGTTATCTGTGCTGAAATAGATAAACACCGGTGGGAGATGCTTGCTAAACAGCAGGGGGATATGCTTTATCTGCATATCCCTCCGGAAAAAATATTCCTGGTGCCCATAAATCTTTAAAGAAAACGGCGGCGACTGGCTGGCAGCAGTTACCCGCGCTTTTTATACGAATAATGGCTTCCCCTATTGGCCGCGCAATTTGCCCAGGGGGGGAGGCCATTATGTTTTAAGGTGCGAGAGATATAGTGCGCAACCCCAGACGCCTCATAGGCAATGGAAAAATTACCAGAAATTATAACTATTTTTGACGAATAGTAGGATAATTTAGCAAATTCGCCGAAATAGTCCGGAAAATATGTGCGTGAAATTCAGAACTAAAGAGGGTGGGGGTTATGAAGAGCAGTATTTCTAAGCAATTTTTAACGGTTGGCCTAATCATTGTGCTTGCTTTTTCCGGACTTATTCTGTACTCGTATCTGCAAGTCAAAGAGATAGAACTACAGTACCGGCAGGCTCTTCTGCATGACGCGCCGGCGGTTGGTTACGCCAAAGAAATTGTCAGCGAACTTTGGCGCTTGAATGCCCATGTCCGTGGCTATATGCTGACCGGCGATGCCCAATACCTCCAGTATGTAAAGGAAAGCAAGCAGCGGGTGGATGATGCCGCGACAGCTATCGGCAAGATTTCCCTCAGCCCCGAAGCCCGGAAAGAGTTTGATCTGATCCGGATGATCATTGACGATTATTATAAGACGATGGACGGCAGTATTACCACGCGGGATAAGATGGGAGTAGAGAGTTCGATAAAGCTGCTCAAGGCTGGAGGGGGCAAGATAAACGGCATCGGGGATGTTACCGCCCCTTTTATTAAGGTTATTGAGGAAGAAATGGCCGAGAACACCCGAGTCAGTCAGCAAAAAATCGCAACACTGCAAATTGTAATGGCAGTTTCCGTCGCCGGCATTTTGCTGGCTGCCGTCGCCATGCTGCTGGCTATGGCGAGAAAAATCGGCAGGCCTTTGGCGCTTGTAGTCGAGGCGGCTAACCGGATTGCAAGCGGCGATTTTCGTGAAAATGCGATTGCGTATAAAAAACAGGATGAAATTGGCGGTTTAATTAATGCTTTCACGGCGATGCGATCTAATTTGCGCGCCTTGGTCCAAGAAATTACGCATGTATCCGGGCAAGTCGCCTCCGCCAGCGGGCAACTGACGAATAACGCAGAACAGTCAGCGACTGCGGCCGGGCAGATAGCGGCTACAGTTACCGACGTGGCGGCCGGGGCTTCCACGCAAGTGAATGCCATCGAGCAGGCGGTAACCATAGTTAAGCAGATGGCCGTAGCCATTAACCATATTGCCGAGAGAGCTGCAAACGTTTCCGGCAAATCCGGGGAAACAGCCCAGGCGGCAGCTGCCGGCGGACAAGCAGTCGCCGATGCAACGGCACAGATGCAGGTAATCAATAATTCAGTCAGCCAATCTGCCCAGGTAGTTAAGCGCCTGGGTGAATCCTCCAAGCAGATCGGCGAAATCGTAGATGTAATCAGCGGTATTGCGGGCCAGACCAATCTTCTTGCCCTGAACGCGGCCATAGAAGCGGCGCGTGCCGGCGCACAGGGCAGAGGTTTTGCCGTGGTTGCCGAAGAAGTGCGCAAACTTGCAGAACAGTCGCAGGAAGCCGCCGGTAAAATTGCTGACATAATCCGCGAAATTCAAAATGAAACCGATACAGCAGTTGCCGTTATGAACCAGGGAACGGAAGAAGTGGCCCGGGGAACTCAGGTTATCACTCAGACGGGAAGCAGGTTCCAGGCCATTGTCTCGCTTGTGCAGGAACTCAATCAGCAGATACAGGAAATCAGCGCTGCCGCCGAAGAGCTTGCTGCGTCCAGCGAAGCAGTTGTGTCCTCGGTAGATAGCGTAAAAACGGTGGCAGGCGAAACGGCGGGCAATACCCAGACCATTTCGGCGGCAGCAGAAGAACAGTCGGCTTCTATGGAAGAGATCGCCGCTTCCAGCCAGACGCTTTCCCGCTTGGCGGAAGATTTGCAAAACGCTGTCGCGAAGTTTAAACTATAAATATAACTTTAGCCAAGAAATAATCCATAGAACCGGTTTTGGCAGTTGGGAGGCGGATGATGGCCGAGAAGAAAACAAAAGGACAAAAAACTGACCCTGCCAACAGTGTGGAAGCGGTGCCAGCGGCAGAAGCCGGCATGAGGCTTAATTCTGTCGCCGAGATTGCTGCTGCTTGGGAACAGGCCCAAAGCCCGGTGGTGTTTACCGGCGCCGGCATGAGCACCGAGTCCGGCCTGCCGGATTTTAGGTCAGCGCAAGGTTTATGGAAATCGCGGCCGGAGAGTCTGGCGACTATGACGGCTTTGAAAACGCAGCCTGACGAATTCTATTTTTTCTATCAATGGCGTATTGCTAAGCTGAGGGACGTTTCGCCCAATATCGGGCACCATAGCTTGGCTTTATTGGAGCGCCTAGGTTTGGTAACTGCCTTGATTACACAGAACGTCGACGGGCTGCACCAGCAAGCTGGCTCAGTCAAAGTGACAGAGCTGCACGGCTCCTTACGGACGGTAAGCTGCCTGAATTGTGCTGCCCAATATGAAAGCACCGTGCTAATACCGCAGCATAGCGCGTGGGAAGAGGCATATAAGGCCGGGCTTTATCACTATGGGTCAGAGTGCCTTTGTCCCAAATGCAACGGGTTTTTGCGGCCTGATGTCGTGTTATTTGGCGAGCAACTGCCGCAGGAAAGTTGGGAGAAGGCCGTTAAGGCATGCGAAAACTCCGACTTCTTTGTCGTTCTGGGATCGTCTTTGGCTGTCGCGCCGGCGAATGTTTGTCCGCAGTTGGCAGTCCGAAACGGGGCAAAGCTGCTGATTGTGAACAATGACCCCACGCCGCTGGACGAATTAGCTACCTGGGTAGTACGGGCAAGCATCGGCGACGTTTTGGCGGCGATCACCGGCAGGCTTGAGCAAAAGAAAGAGCCACCCCCGTGCTTTTAGGATGGTGAGGCTGTGAACCGGATTTTTGTGTACGGGACGCTGATGACCGGCATGGACAATTACCATTTGATACAGCCTTTCGTCCGGTCGTGTGCGCCGGCGGTTATGCGCAATGCCATGCTCTATGATTTGACATACGGGTATCCCGCGTTGGTTTTGGCGAAGGGGCCATGTCAGGTTTACGGCGAAATCATGGAGCTTGCCGATATCGATAGGGCTTTGGCGGTTTTAGATCGCCTGGAGGATTATTTTGGCGAGGGCTGCCAGGATAATCTGTATGACAGGTTGGTTTGCGAGGTCTATGAGCTGAGCGGCAGAGCAAGGGATGCTTATGTTTATGTCTGGTCGCGCCCCGGAGAGCTTGCAACCGTCGGCCGGCCGGTAGAGAGCGGCTGCTGGCGTTCATTTAAGCAAGGATGACTGAAAGCGCGTCGTTTCGGAGACACTATCGCCAAGCAGGAGGTGTCTTTTATGGACGAGCTATACAAAGGCAGAATAAAAGGCGATGCACAACGGGTTACCGTCGGAGATCGCCAATACTTTGCCAACTGGGAGAGTTTTTTGGAGGGAACAAATTATTTTACTATACGAAATTGTTATACAGGTCGGCAAAGTCATCATCCCGGTTCAGGCGGTCGCCGCATTGGGCAAACAGCCCATAGATGCTCTCTGGATCGACTAGTGGATCATCCATCAGGTACCTATTTCCACTCGGTTTCGCCCCTTATTTTTAGCTCGATATAATGCGTCATCCGCTCTTTTTAATAACGTGTCATACGTATCGCCCGTTATATACTCGGCAATCCCAAAACTAATGGAAATAGGAAAACGCGGTTCAAATTTGGTCTGTTGAATAGTATTACGCAGTCTTTCGGCAATAGCGGCTGCCTCTTTAAGAGGAGTATCCGGCAACAAGATAATAAACTCCTCCCCGCCCCAACGTGCCAATGCGTCTACAGGCCGAATGTTTGCCCGTAAAATCTGACCTGTTTCTTTTAGCACACGATCTCCAATCAAATGGCCAAAAGTATCGTTCACCTTTTTGAAATGGTCTAAATCTCCTAAAATTACGGAAAGTGAATTGCCGTTTTCCGTAGCCTGTTTCAACGCTCGCTTTAAGATCTCATCAAACTTTCTTCGGTTATAAAGGCCTGTCAGTTGATCCGTAATTGCAGCAATTTCAATGCTTTCAAGCGCCTTGCTTAGTTCCTTTGTCCTATCGTCCACCATCTGCTGCAGCAATCGGTTTTTTTCTTCCATTTTTTTTAGTGGGAATGCTTCTCCCGCCTCTAAATTATCCTGCTCTTTTGAAATATGCAGATGCTGTAGCAACCAATTTTCTTCCTCTTTAACAAAAACTAAGCTCATTCGCAGCCCGTCGATGCGCATATCCAGTCCATGAATTTTTAAATCAACATTAAGTCCGGCCAAAACAACTCCGACTGAAGGCGCAACATTTATTATTTTTACAAATGTCAGTTCGTAGGGTATGGGTTCTTGATATTGGGCTATGTCTCGCGCATAAAGAGCCATGCTATTCTCTTGCGAAAGCGATACTTCGTCTTTTGCTGTGCCGATACAGCAGAAATAGGGATGAAAAAGCCGAATAACTTGCTCATAGTTTCTCTCGGTAAAATATAATCGCAGGTACAAGTCAAAAACAGTCTGAATTTGCTCTTGTAATATTGTTGTGCTTTCCAATTAATATCAACCCTTTTTTTATGCGTAGTTGCTTCTCGCGCCGTCTTTTTTCCACAATGCTCCCTATTTTGAAGTAACATCATTCGACATGTTTTTTATAATTCCTTTGCTTTTATTCATGCCTGCTGTACTTATACTTAGTAAAAAAGAGGATCACCCTGCTATAAGGCGGCAATGATCCTGGTTTGGCTATTTTCCGTTTAAAATTTGTGCCACCTTTGCCCGAATATCAGGCAGGAGGCAATACAAGTTATCGCCGGGGCATTCGGTTTGGCTGTCGGGAGCGTCCCGGTGGCCGATAATCGCGGCGGGCGCGAGCTCATAGGCTTCGCATAAGTCAGCGCACAGGTTCACTAACGAGGCGATCTGCGCCGGTGATGGCTCGCAGGCCGTGAAATCGCCGACGACATTGATGCCCAGGCTGCGGGAGTTGCTGCCTTTGGTATGCGAGCCCACGGCGTTTTCCGGCCTGCCGCGCTCGATTGTGCCGTTCTTGCGAATGACAAAATGATAGCCAATGCCCGACCAGCCATTGGCTAAATGCCACTCGTGGATTTCGGCGGCAGACACGTCGCGGTCGGTGCCGCCGACGTGATGCACAATCAAGAGTTCGGTGACATGGCGCTCTAATATTTCCCCAAATGCCAGACCGGTTTCGATGATGTTGCTACGCGACACAAGGCTTCACCTTCCTTTTTTACGATATGGCAAGGCAGCACCGGATGTGACTGCCGGGAGGAATGCTAATTATATTCTTTCACGGCCGGGAAAATAAACCGGGCAATACCGCATTCGCAAGGCTGACCTTGACAACATAAGGTAGTTAATCGGCAAATAGTGGCGCAAAATAAAAAGCCCCGGCGCTATCGCTTGATAGCCAGGGGCTTTTTATTTTGTGCATCAGATATTGGATCTTGTTATCTCCGGCAACACCGATTCCGGCGGGGTAATCACAATGGTTTCGGTTTGGCCGTTATTCAGCGTTTGTGAACTCCACGAGCCCAGGTACTCATTCTTGGGGCCGCGAATGGAAACGCCGATATTGACGAGTGCGCCTTTTTCCGTTACGATGGAGGCCTGTCCGCTGCTTTTGCCCGGCAGAATAATCGTCTGCACTTTTTCGTTCTTGCCCAAATTGCCTATGCTCCAGTCAACTTTGACCGCCGTCGGTTTGACCGGCGTGCCGTCCTTGGTGAAAAAGGAGCAATTCCAAAACTTGGTATCATCCATAATTTCGACGGCAATTTTCAGGCTGGCCTCAGGCGCGGCTTGCGTAACAGGCGCTAAACAGAGCATAATGACGAGCACCGGCAGCGCGGCTTTTAGTATTCGGCTCATGGCAAAATCTCCTCTCGGTTTTTTACCTTATTTTAACACGCGGTTTCAGCCGGCGGCAATAAGGCGTTACCCGGCTGGGGCGCTGCGTTCTTGCATCAGTTTGGCGGCCAAGGGAATGTCGGCGGGCGCGAAACAATACTGATCCAGTTCGCCGATCGGCACCCAGCGGTAGTCTTCATGCTCGGCGGCAGAAATTTCGCCGCCGGTCCACCGGCAGTAATAGGCGAGCACGCGGATTTGCCCCTCAGGAAAAGTGTGGATGCTTTCGGCAAAAAAACCCGCTACCGCGATCGTGATCGCAAACTCTTCCTGAATTTCTCGCACAATGCATTCTTCCGGCTTTTCGCCGTCCTCAATTTTGCCGCCGGGAAACTCCCAAAGGTGGGCAAACCGGCCGTGCGGTCCTTTTTTGGCGATAAAAACGGTATCATCCCGGATAATAACGGCGGCAGTCACGTCGAGCATAATCAGACCTCCTGACTGGACAGAAGTGGGATTGCCAAGATATTCGCTGCTTTATACCATTTTCCTGTGCAAATCTATTGCTTTTTCGCAATTGGCACCAAGCGGCAGACTTTTCTCTTGTATTTTATGGTAGATTTTGCCGAAAAATCCCGGTATAGTAGGATTATAACCTATAAAAGGCAGGTGTGTATTGTGTTTGCATGGAAAGAGCAGTATGGCAGCGGCATTGCCGAGGTGGACAAGCAGCACAGGCATTTGGTGCAGCTGGCAGGAAACCTCTATGAACTATTGCAGCTTGGCGACAAAGTTGACCGTTATGACGAAATCCGGCAGGTGCTGGGGGAATTGACCGATTATACCATATATCATTTTGGCTATGAAGAAGAATTGATGCAAAAAAACAATTTTGATCCGGCCGCTTTTAAGCTGCATCAGGCTGAGCATGCGGCTTTCGTACACAAAGTAAAGCTGCTGGCAGAGCAGGACATTGACGCAGATCAGAACAAGGTGCTGATGGATGCGCTGATGTTCGCCATCGGCTGGATAGAAAAACATATTCTCGATACCGATATGAAATACGCGCGTTATCTTACGGAGCGGGGCGTAAGGTAGCAGCGGCGTCGCTGATAATCTTGGCCCTGGCGGAGAAAACTAGCGGTAGCTTATTTAAAACTAAAGGTGAATATATGCTGCACTCATTTTCACGAACGGAATTGCTAATTGGGCCGGAGGCTCTTAGGCGGCTTGCCGGCAGCAAGGTGGCGGTGTTCGGCATCGGCGGAGTCGGGACTTTTGCGGTGGAGGGCCTGGCGCGCTCCGGCGTTGGCAAGTTTGTGCTTGTTGACGATGACTGCGTGTGCCTGACCAACATCAACCGCCAGCTGCACGCGACAACCAAGACAATTGGGCGGCCGAAGGTTGAGCTGATGCGGGAGCGCATTCTGGAAATCAATCCTCAGGCCGAAGTGAAGGTTTTCCAAAAGTTTTATTTGCCGGAAACGGCAGCAGAAATGATCGCCGATGATTATGACTATATTGTTGATGCCGTTGATACCGTGACCGCCAAGATCGACTTAGTAGTCCGGGCAAAATCGCGCGGCATTCCCATCATCAGTGCGATGGGGGCGGGCAACAAACTCGACCCTACGCGGTTCGAGGTTGCCGACCTCTTTGCAACCTCGGTTGATCCGCTGGCGAAAGTGATGAGGAAAGAGCTTAAGGCACGGGGCATCAATGCGCTCAAAGTCGTGTATTCGAAAGAAAAGCCGCTAATCCCGGTTGAAACGGAAGATGCGAGCTGCGCTACCGGCTGCGTCTGTCCGCAAGGCACTGCGCGCACCTGCACGACCCGGCGCCATATACCGGGCAGCATTGCTTTCGTTCCCTCGGTGGCGGGACTTATTATCGCCGGCGAAGTGGTCAAGGATATTGCTTTTGGCAGACTGG
>JAOACF010000006.1:2576-30523 GCA_026417995.1 Negativicutes bacterium | reverse complement strand
CTAAAAACGGGAAAAGGGGAGAGCGGCTGATGTCGCTCTCCCCTTCACGCTATGGTCTTACTTATCATTATGAGCTTGCGCCAGCTTTTTGCGAAAAACGTCCTTTGTCAGGTCGGCAGTAAGCGTATGGTGCTCGTCTTGCTCGGCAATACAGGACGATTTGTCAATGCCCAGCTTGTGCAGCGGCATGTGGGTTAAATCCATCATGAAAAGCACCTCCTATGGTAATATGATAATAATTATCATTATCGTGATGTTGCTTTTATTATATACCTCTGCTTGGCATACTGCAAGGGGGGTTATGAAAAAAGCGAAGCACCCGCAGGGTAATTCTGCATAAAATATATTAGAAATGTTATGTTGAGTATCATGCAGACAGACTGGCGAGTGCGGGAGGAAAAGGTTATGGTGTATCTGTCCCGGGTTTGGTATTGGCTTGTCGGCAGGGCGGAAGACCTTGATCTGCCGGACGAAAAGTGCCGCACAGCCGTCAACCAATTAGTGAAAAGAGCTTTTTGCCTGGGATTTTGCGCCGGGATGGCAGCCCTATATCTGCTGTTGGGCTAAGAACGCCGCCTTTATAGGCGGCCTTCTTAGCTTCAGGTCGTTGATAAAGCCCCATCTGCGTTGTTGGGTCTGCGGGAGCTCGCTCGCCGTACTCTTCGAATGTACTGTCTTCGCTCGCTTCCTCGGCTCCGCCTAGCATCTGGAGCTTTCTAAACGACCTGTGAAAAAAGGTTTCTCAACAAGTTGAGGCTAAGAACGCCGCCTTTATAGGCGGCGTTCTTAGCTCATATGGTTTAAAACAGCCAAGATTTCTTTATATATCCTTGGGGTCCAAGATGGCTGCCGGGCCTTCTTCGCCGGTACGGATGCGGACGGCATTCTCGATGGGATAGACGAAGATTTTGCCATCGCCGACATTGCCGGTGCGGCAGACGTTTTTCGCCGTTTCCAGCACCCGCTCGACGGGAACCTCGCAGACTACAATTTCGACTTTGATTTTGGGCAGGAGCTGTATGGCATACTCGCGGCCCCGATATACCTCGGTGTGGCCCTTCTGCAGGCCGTACCCAAGCACTTGGGTCACCGTCATGCCGGTGACGCCGATGCCGTTCATGGCTTCTTTGAGTGCTTCCAGTTTTTCCGGCCGGGTGATAATATCGATTTTGGTCATTTTCATGGAAAAACCTCCTTCCAGTCTTTACGCATATGTTTTATGCCGGATTGGTTTTTGCCGCAACTGCGGGCTGGATAACCGACGGCACCGCATGCATGGCGGGGGCGCCGGATACTAGGTCCTGATAGGCGTAGCCGCGTTCCCCGTGCTCGGCAAGATCGAGGCCTTGCACTTCCTGCGCTTCGCTGGCGCGAACCGGCATGAAGGCGCCGATTGTTTTAAGAATAATGAAGGTCATAACGGCGGCAAAGACCCAACTGACAGCGACGCCAATCAGCTGCGTGACAAGTTGGTCGGGATTGCCAAAAAACAAGCCGTCGGCGCCGGCTGGGTTAACAGCCTTGGTGGCAAACAGACCGGTCGCGATAGCGCCCCACGTGCCGCCAATGCCATGCACGCCAAAAGCGTCCAGCGCATCATCATATCCCAGCTTGCTCTTTAATACGCTGACTGCCAGAAAACACAGCGCACCGGCGATCAACCCGATAAGAACGGCGGGAATTGTGCTGACAAAACCTGCTGCCGGCGTGATGGCCACCAGCCCGGCCACACAGCCGCTCGCCGCGCCCAAAAGCGTCGGTTTGCCATGATGGAGCCATTCGGTCAGCACCCAGGAAACTGTCGCCGCGGCCGCCGCGGTATGCGTCACGACGAAGGCGGATGCGGCCAAGCCGTTGGCGCTAAGGGCGCTGCCGGCATTGAAGCCGAACCAGCCGAACCAAAGCAGCGAAGCGCCGAGTACCGTCATGGGCAGGTGATGCGGCAGCATGATTTCCGTGCCGTATCCTTTGCGTTTGCCGATCATCAGGGCGATAACCAAACCGGATACGCCTGACAGAATATGGACAACCGTGCCGCCGGCGAAATCAAGAACGCCCAGTTCGCGCATCCAGCCGCCGACGCCCCATACCCAGTGAGCGACAGGATCATACACCAGCGTTGCCCAGGCAAGCGTGAAAACGGCAAAAGCAGGGAATTTCATACGTTCGGCAAAGGCGCCGGTGATCAGGGCAGGGGTGATTACCGCAAACATGGCCTGAAAGATCATAAACGCAAAATGAGGGATAGTCGCCGCATAATCGGTGTTGGCTTCCTGACCGACGCCTTTGAGGCCGACCCAGTCAAGCGAGCCGATAAAATGGCCGATGTCGGGGCCGAACGCCAGGGAGTAGCCCCAAAGCACCCATTGCACGGAAATCAGCCCGACGATGAAGAAGCTTTGCATAATCGTAGACAGTACATTCTTGGTGCGGACCATGCCGCCGTAAAACAGGGCCAGGCCTGGGGTCATAAGCATGACCAGCGCAGCGCTGAGGAGAACGAAGGTAGTGTCGCCGGTATCAATTTTCGGCGGTTCCGGCGGCGCATCCGCCGCGAAAGCGGCCGGGGCCAGCACGGACAAAAGAATTAATGATAGGCCGATAAGCATGATTGGCTTTTGCATAATAATCATTCCTTTCACTTTCGTATTGGGTAATGCAACAAAGGCTGAAACCGTCCGGACAACAAAGAACGTCCTAAGACCGCGCATCTTAGGACGTCATTGTCCGGAAAAACAGGGAGCCGCCTCGATTATCCATCGGGCGGCGCCGTTGCCTGCAGGCTTATAATTTTAGCTATACTATAGCAGGTCGAAAAAAAGCTGTCAATATAAAAACATGAAAGTTCTAAAATTCAATTAAGTGTAACATAGCTGCATATCATATGTGCCGCTTTTTCCGTAATGACAGGACTTAAACCGACGGCGTATTCTTCGCGGCAGATTTGGAAATATTCGCCCGCGGGAGAGAGGATTGCTTCAATATTTAGAGAAATGTATCGTAAGATTATTCGTCGCGCCGTGCGGCGAGTGAAAAGCCTATAGTTTATTTTTTAATCGCAAAGGGGGAAGTATTATGCGGAAACAGAGCCGCCTGCTGATCGCAGTCATTGTCATGATTGCCATGCTCGGACTGCTGGCAGCGGGCTGCGGCGGCTCCAAGCCTCAGGAGACGCCGAAAAGTCAAGGACCCAAAGGCACATTAATGATTTATACCTCGATTTACCCGGATATCATTGAGCTGGTAAAGCCTGAACTGAAAAAGAAATTCCCTGATCTTGACATTCAATGGTTCCAGGCAGGAACCGAGAAGGTAATGGCGAAAGTGGCCGGCGAAATTGAGGCCAAAAAAGTGCAGGCCGACCTGCTCATGGTCGCCGATCCTTCCTACTACATAACACTGAAAGAGCAAAATCTCCTGCTCAAATACGACTCGCCTAACCGCAAGGATGTAAAAATCAATAAGGATACCGAAGGCTATTGGACGGGCGTACGCATATCCAACATGATTATTGCCTACAACACCGCCAAGGTGAGCCCGGCAGATGCGCCCAAGTCCTTCCAGGACCTCCTTGATCCCAAGTGGAAAGGCCGCATTGCCATGCCCAGCCCGCTGCTGTCCGGCACAGCCTACGTGACCGCCGGCGTGCTGTCTGACAAGTACGGCTGGGATTATTTTGAGAAGCTGAAAGCCAACGGCCTCAAAGTGGAAGAAGGCAACTCGGCAATTCAGAACAAATTGCTCCGGGGCGAGTATCACGCCGTTATTATCCTGGAGGAAAACATTCTGAAGCTGGCCGCTAAAGGCGAACCGGTAAAAGTGGTTTACCCGGAAGACGGCACAATCGTAATTCCCAGTCCCATAGCGATATTCAACACCAGCAAAAACCAGGAGGCTGCCAAAGCGGTGCTTGACTGGTGGCTGTCCAAGGAAGGCCAGGAAGTTGTCGTAAAAGGCTGGATGCACTCGGTGCGCGATGACGTTCAGCCGCCGCAAGGCGCTCCTGCCCTCAAAACCTTTATTGATAAGGCCTTCAAGCCGGATTGGCTCAAACTCTCCAAAGAGAACGAAAAGATCAAAGAAATTTTCCGCAGCAAGGTGCTTGACAACAAATAACATGAAATGCGGGGGAGAGAAGCCTCTCCCCCGCTTGTATCTGGCGGGGATTTGAATTTTACAACGCCGGCTGGCAGCCGCCGCAGGCTGCCGCCTTGAGTTCAAGGGGGTTTATGTGATAAACCGGGCAAGGCTTATGTCTTTGGACGCCAAGTGGGCAGTCATTATCGTGGCTGTCAGCGTGCTTGTCGTATTCACCGTCATTCCCATGCTCTATCTCATTTTCCGCAGTATGCTTGTCGATGGAGCGCTGGATTTGACGACCTATCGGGAAGTTTACAGCAATCTGGTTAACTGGAAAGCTTTTATCAATACGTTTAAAATTTCCTTGATTGTCACTTTGCTGAGTGTAATTATTTCTTTTCCGCTGGCCTGGCTGGTGGGACGCACCGATCTGCCCGGAAAAGGGTTTTTCCGGACGGTATTTATCGCCAGTTATATGATACCGCCCTATGTCGGGGCGATCGCCTGGACGCAGCTGTTAAATCCCAACGCGGGATATCTGAACGAGTGGCTTGTCCATACGTTCAACCTGGCGTCTTCTCCGTTTGATATCTACGGTATGGGCGGCTTGATCTGGTGCTTAACGCTGTTTCATTCGCCCTTTGCGTTTATCACCATTTCCCGCGCGCTGGAAAAAATGGACCCCAGCCTGGAAGAGGCGTCGCGGGTGTCGGGAGCATCGCCGCTTAGGACATTGTGGAATGTCACGCTGCCGCTGATGTTTCCCAGTATTTTCGCCGGGGGCGTATTAGTCTTTATCGGCGTCGGCTCCGCTTTCGGCATACCGGCGATTGTCGGTATGCCGGCGCAGATTGAGGTGCTGACCACCCGGATTGTAACCTACGTTTATCTCGGGACGGGCAAAGGCATCAAGGATGCAACCGCCCTCGCCGTTTCGCTGATGCTGGCGGCCAATTTCATCCTCTACGCGTCTACCTGGCTGATTGCCGGCAAGGATTATGTGACAATCGGCGGCAAGAGCACCCGCCCCGGTTTGGTAGAGCTGGGCGTCTGGAAGTGGCCGCTTTTTGGCCTTGTCAGTCTTTATGGCTTATTTGCGGTATTTTTGCCGCTGGGTTCAATTGTGGTCACGTCGCTCATCAAATCGCTGTCCCGGCCCATCGCGCTGGATAATCTGTCTTTTGCCACCTGGCTGGCCGCGCTTAAGAACGATCAGTACATGGAGCCGCTGTGGAACAGCTTTGTTGCCGCAGCCATAACCGCTACGCTGGCCACCGTTATCGCGCTGTTTATCGCCTACCTCTTAATCAAGACGAAAGTCAGCGGGCGCACGCTGCCTGACAGCCTCTCGACGCTCGGCGGCGCAACGCCCAGCATTGTTATTGCTCTGGCCTTGATTATTACTTTCTCCGGCGAATTTGGCCTTAATCTCTACTCCACGCTGGCGATTTTGGTCATCGGGTATATGGTTAAATACCTGACGATGGCGGTAAGAACCATAGCCGCCTCGCTGAGTCAGGTTCATCCGTCGCTGGAGGAGGCGGCGCTGAATTCAGGCGCGAGCTGGCTGCGTTCGCTCAAGGACATTATGCTGCCGCTTATTGCTCCCTCGATTGTTGCGGGCTGGTTCCTCGTCTTCATGCCTTCCTTTTACGAACTGACTATGTCGATCATTCTCTACGGCGCCAAAACAAAAACAATCGGCGTATTGCTCTATGAGCTGCAGACCTACGCCGATCCGCAGGATGCGTCGGTGCTCGCCGTCATCGTCCTGCTCATCGTTCTTATCGGCAATATTATATTGCGCAAAGTATCGAAAGGCGCTGTCGGCATTTGATTGCGATGATAACTATGCAAAGGAGTAAAGAAAAATGGCTGAAGTGAGGATAAATTCGGTTAGCAAACTGTTCGGCGAAGTAAAGGCGGTAGACAATTTCAACGCCGTCATCCGCGACGGCGAGTTTGTATCGATACTGGGGCCTTCCGGCTGCGGCAAAACAACCATGCTGCGGATGATCGCCGGGTTTGAGAAACCTAGCCTGGGCGAGATTTATATCGGCGAGCAGTTGGTCAGTTCGGCGGCAAAGAGTTTGTTTGTGCCTCCCGAAAAACGCAATATTGGCATGGTCTTTCAGTCTTATGCCGTATGGCCGCACATGACGGTGTTTGACAATGTCGCCTATCCGCTAAAAATTAAAGGTTACAGCAAAAATGACATCAAAAGCAAAACCGACAAAGCGCTCGAACTGGTGCATCTGGACGGCTATGCTGCCCGCATTCCAAGTCAGCTGTCCGGCGGTCAGCAGCAGCGGGTCGCATTGGCCCGGGCGCTGGTCAGCGAACCCAAGCTGCTGCTTTTGGATGAGCCGCTCAGCAATCTTGATGCCAAGCTAAGGGAAAGCATGCGGTTTGAAATCAAAGATTTGCAGAAAAAGCTCAAGATTACCGTCATCTATGTCACCCATGACCAGGGTGAGGCGATGGCGATGTCTGACCGCATTGTCGTTATGAACAAAGGGGTCATTCAGCAAATCGGCACGCCGACCGACGTGTATGAAACTCCGGCCAACCGGATTATTGCCGACTTTATTGGCCTGGTCAATTTCCTGCCGGGTGAAATCAAAGACGGGATGGCGACAATTCCGGGACTGGGCTTGTCGCTGGCGGCGCCGGAAGTTCCCGCCGGCGCGGCAACGGTGGCCATCCGGCCGGAGAATATAACCATCGGCAGGGCGGGAGGCCGGTTGAGCGGTACGCTGGTGCATAAATTCTATCTGGGAGACGCGGTCGACTGGCGGGTGGAAGCGGGCGGCTTCATTCTCCGCGTCATTGACAAAGGCATGGAACATGACGATTACCGCCTTGGCGATACCGTCAGCCTGGATATCAAAAAATACTTGGTATTTCCCGGGCAGCCATGAACAGCCGGAGACAAGGCCAAAACGGCGCGCCGCCCGGCGCTGCGCTGCGCTCGCTGTGCCCGGGACCGGTAATCCCGGCGGCACGCAACCTGGATGATTTGTTCTGGGCGCTTAAGGAAGGCAGGTATCCCGGCGTTGCCCTCTTGTTCGGCGATATCAATGCGCTGCCGGGACTTTTAGCGGAGGCGGCTAAATACGGCAAACGGCTCATTGTGCATCTTGACCTCCTGGAAGGAATTGGCAAAGACAAAGCGGGGGTTAAATGTTTGGCACGTCTAGGCGTGACGGCGATTATCACCACCAAGTCGCAGTTGGTCAAAGCTGCCCGCGAAGAAGGGATGATTGTCATTCAGCGTCTGTTTGCCATGGACTCCGAGGCGCTTAAGAACGGCATCAAGATCATTCGCAACCTCAAGCCGGATGCAGTGGAAATTCTCCCGGCCTCAGTGCCCCGGAAAGTGATCGAAGAACTGACGCGCGAGACCGAACTTCCCGTATTCGCCGGAGGATTGGTTTACTCGGCCGAAGATGTGGCGGCGGCGCTGGCGAGCGGCGCTGCCGCCGTCAGCACCAGCCGCAGAAAAATATGGGAAGCGATGCAGGAATAAGCGGCGGCGGTGCGAATACAATAGATAAAACCGAATAGGCATCAGGAATGAGAATAAAGAGAAATTCCTGTGGTGTTGCGTGTTTGGCGTGATACTGCGGGAATTTTTTGCTTTTCCGGCCATCACTTTTGTTTTGGGAGAGGATATTAGTATGGTAAAGCAGCAGGCAGATGTAGTGATTATCGGCGCCGGCATTGTGGGAACGGCCATTGCCAGAGAGCTGTCGCGGTATTCAGTCAGCGTTATTGTCTGTGATCAGGGCGCCGATGTGGCGTCAGGCACAACCAAAGCTAACAGCGGCATTTTGCACAGCGGTATTGACGCGGCGCCGGGCACGCTGAAGGCTAAACTCAATGTCCGGGGTTTTGCCCTTTATCAAAAGATGCATGCGGAGTTAGGGCTGGATATTAAGTTTACCGGCAGTTTGATTGCCGCGACTTGCCGCGAGGAGATCGCTGCCCTGGAGGAGCTTGCTATGCGCGGGCGGCGCAATGGCGTTGCCGGTGATATCCGCATTTTGTCCCGCGCGGAACTGGCGGCCAAAGAGCCGGGTCTGTCCCCCGCCATCCCGGCGGCGCTGTGGGTGGAAGCAGCCGGGATTGTCTGTCCCTATGGAGCGGCAATGGCGTTTGCGCGCAATGCGATCCGCAACGGGGCGGCATTTTTGCCGGACTGCAAGGTACAGAAGGTAGTCAGCGAGGCTGGGCGAGTGGTTGGCCTGGAGACTACCCGCGGGTTCATCAAGTGCCGCTACGTTGTGAATGCCGCCGGCCTCTGGGCTGACGACGTCAGCCGTTCCTGCGGCGACGACAGTTTTGTCATTCGGCCGCGCAAGGGAGAGTATATTCTTTTCGACAAGTCGGTGGGGAATTTGGTCAACACGGTGGTTTTTCCCACGCCGGGCAGGGTTACCAAAGGCATTTTGGTAGCGCCCACAACACATGGCAATTATTTTGTCGGTCCCAATGCGCAGGATACCCTTGATAAAGGCGATCTCGCGACAACGCGGGAAGGGCTGGAGGAGATTGTGAGCGGTGCGCGCAAACTTATCCCATCGCTGCCGCTGGCAGGGGCAATCACTCAGTTTGCCGGCCTCAGAGCGGTAGCGGACGGCGGTGATTTTATCATTCGGCCTTCTGATAAAGTTTTTGGCCTGTTTCACGCAGCCGGCATTCAATCCCCTGGCTTGACCGCCGCTCCGGCCATCGCGGAAATGATGGTTGAACTGCTGGCGGAAGCCGGATTGCCGCTGACGCCCAAACAATGCTTCGATCCGGTTGAGCCTCGGCCGAAACGGTTTCGTGAGCTGAGTTACCAGGAAAGGGATGAACTCATCCGCGCCAATCCGTTATATGGGCGGATTATCTGCCGGTGTGAGCAAGTCACCGAAGGCGAGATTGTCGACGCGATCCGCGAGCAATGCGGCGCCCGCACGCTGGACGGCGTCAAGCGCCGGACCCGCGCAGGAATGGGGCGCTGCCAGGGCGGTTTCTGCAGCCCGCGGGTAGCGGCGATTTTAGCCCGCGAGCTTAATATGCCGCTAGCTGCCATTTGCAAGGACGGAGCGGGATCGGCCTTATTTATCGGCAAATATTCTGGCAATGAGGTGCACGAACATGTTTGAAGCGGAGTATGATGTAGTGATTGTCGGCGGCGGCCCGGCAGGCATGGCGGCGGCAGTCGGCGCGGCGCAAAACGGGGCGGAACGCATCGCGCTCATTGAACGGGATGACGAGCTGGGTGGCATTTTGCAGCAGTGCATTCATAACGGCTTTGGCCTGCACCGCTTTGGCGAGGAACTTACCGGGCCGCAGTATGCCGGGCGGTTCATCCGCCAAGTGGCGGAATATCCTAATATTGAGGTGTTTCTTGATACCACGGTGCTTGAAGTGACGCCGGAAAAACAGGTATACACCGTGAATCCGCAGCGAGGAATCGGCCGGTTTCAGGCCAAAGCAGTAGTTTTGGCCATGGGCTGCCGGGAACGCTCGCGGGGGGCGATCGCCATACCCGGTCATCGCCCAGCCGGCGTTTTTACCGCCGGTACGGCGCAACGCATGGTAAACCGGGAGGGTTATCTGCCGGGAAAACGGGTGGTGATTTTAGGCTCGGGCGACATCGGGCTGATCATGGCCCGGCGGCTGACGCTCGAAGGCGCCGAAGTGGCGGCAGTGCTTGAGATCATGCCCTACTCCAACGGGCTGACCCGCAATATCGTGCAATGCCTGGAGGATTTTGACATACCGCTCTACCTGTCGCACACCGTCACCGCGGTGAAAGGCGCGGCGCGGGTAACCGAGGTGACATGCGCCGCAGTGGATGAAGAATTAAAGCCCATTCCGGGGACAGAATTTGCAATCGCTTGTGATTGTCTGCTGCTGTCGGTGGGCCTCATTCCCGAAAATGAGCTTTCGCGCAGTCTTGGTATTGAATTTGACCGGAGAACCGGGGGGCCGGTAGTCGACCAGACGCGCCAGACATCGGCTGCCGGGTTCTTTGCCGCCGGCAATGTGCTGCACGTGCATGACCTGGTGGACTGGGTTTCGGCCGAAAGCGAAACGGCGGGCCGCAGCGCTGCGCGGTATGCACGCGGCCTGCGGGCAGCTGCCGGCCGGTTGGTTAGGGTCGAGGCGGGCAGCGGCGTGCGGGTGGTGGTTCCGCAGCGCATCGATTGCGCCGCAGCTGGTGAATACATCGAGCTTTATTGCCGTGTTGCCAGCCCGGAGCGCAATCTGACGCTGGCGCTGACCGCCGGTGGCAGGACGCTGTTTGCCCAAAGGCTGCCGCTAGCCAAACCAAGTGAGATGGCCACGCTTAAAGTGCCGAAGGATTGCTTGGGGGAAAACCCGCCGGAAGCAATCACACTTGTGGTTAAACACGCCGATAGAGGTGAAGAAATATGAACAAAACACGCAAAATAACCTGTATCGTCTGTCCGCTGGGCTGTGAAGGAGAAGTGCGGCTGGATCAAGAAGGTAATGTGACAACCGACGGCTTTACCTGTAAACGGGGATTAAGCTATGCCCGAGAGGAACTTACCGCCCCTAAGCGAATGCTCACGACAACCGTGCGTGTCGCGGGGGGAGACCGGCTGCTGCCGGTGGTCTCCGACCGGCCGCTGCCCAAGGATAAGATACGCGAATGCGCACGCTTGCTGACGGCGGTAACCGTTGAGGCGCCGGTAGCGGAAGGGCAGGTAATTTGTCCGGATATTTTGGGGCTTGGCGTAAATATTATCGCGTCCCGGGAGATTAAGGGCGCGGCGGGGTAGACTAACAACTGCGGAAAAGAGGGTGAGCAGATGGGCGAGAATTTTTCCTGGTTACAGCAGGCAATAACCAAGATGGGCGGCCAAACCACGCTCGCGGTTGAGCGCGCCGTTCAGGCGCTGCTGAAGAATGACGCGGCAGCAGCGGCCGCGACGCGGGAGATTGAAAAAACAGTCGACGCGATGTTTGAGGGGATCAACGAATATTGCCTGGATGTCTTGACAGGCAATGCTTACACCCGCAGCGAGGTCAACTTCATTGTCGGCAGTCTCCGGATAGCGATGGAATTGGAGCGCATCTGCGATTACGCCAATCAGATTGCCAAACTGGTGCAGCGAAAATTTACGCAGCAGGACGTAGAGCCGTTTAAATGCTTGCTGGCGCCGGCGGCAGACATGAAGGATCATGCGGTGGGGATGCTGCGCAGCGCGCTTAAGTCTTATGAAGAGCGCAATCCGGCAGCCAGCCGGATGATCAAAGAGCAGGACGCGATTGTCGACAAACGCAATAAAAATCTGATTCGGGATATGGTATGCATTGCGTCGGTCAAACCCTGGACCCAGGAAGTGGTTATGGATTACCACACCTCAGTCCGGTATATCGAGCGGGTGGCCGACCGAGCGACCAATATTGCCGAACTGGTGTATTATATAGCGCAGGGCGAATCGATGAAGAAAAAACCGCTGCGGGAGGATATCTGGCATGATTGACGACACTACCACCGTCATCCGGTTGATTTTATCGGTTTTGCTTGGCGGGGTGATCGGCTTTGAGCGCCAGCACCGCAAGAAGACAGCCGGGCTGAAGACCCATGTGCTGGTGTGCCTGGGATCGTGTTTAGTCACCGTTCTGTCAATCAATCTCTATGCCAACGTGCAGGGCCTTACCAATGCCGATCCCGCTCGCTTGGCGGCGCAAGTCGTCAGCGGCATCGGCTTTTTGGGCGCCGGCGCGATTATCAAAGAGGGGCCGACCATCCGGGGGCTGACAACGGCTGCCAGTTTGTGGGTGGTAGCCAGCGTGGGCTTGGCGGTTGGCGCCGGCGCCATTGTCGGCGCGGTGGCGACAACCATCCTGGTGGTGCTGTCGCTGGAACTTTTGCCCAAAATTGATAAGCTGTACCGCCGCGGGCCGGCAGTGTCCAATCTGGTGGTCAGGTCGGTCGAAAGGCCGGGCCAGATTGGCCGGCTGGGGGCATGCCTGGGCGCGATGGGCGTCACCATTACCCAGATCAATATTGAGGATGCCGAGAGCAGCACGATTACGATTTTCCTGACAGTGAAGCTGCCGGAAGGGTTGGCTATCGAACGGGTGATTACTGAGATGACGGCAGTGGAAGGCATTCTTTCCATAGAGAAAGAAGCGACCGAATAAGCATGATTAAATAGGAGAAGACGGCCTTGACTACACAAATTGTCATACGTCCGGTCACGACGCTGGCAGAAATGGAAGAGGTGCAGCGCCTCGAAAGCGCTGTCTGGAAAATGGATAAACCCGTCCCGACGCATCAAATGCTTGTAGCGGTACAAAATGGCGGCATTCTGCTGGCCGCGTATGAAGGGGCGACAATGGTTGGCATGCTGTATGGCTTTCCCGGCTTTCTGGGCGGGGAAGCCTATCTTTACTCATATATGATGGGCATTCGGGAAGGTTGGCGCGGCCGGGGGATCGGCGAAAAACTCAAGCTCCGCCAGGCGGCGATGGCCAAAACGCTGGGTTATCGCCTGATTGTCTGGACATATGACCCGCTGGAAGCCGTTAACGGCAGACTTAATATCGGCAAGCTTGGCGCAATCTGCTCCACCTATATTGAAAATTGCTACGGCGAAATGAATGATCAGCTTAACCGGGGGCTTCCCTCCGACCGGTTTCAGGTGGAATGGCGGCCAGACCGGAAACTGCCGCCGCTACCGGAAGGCGAGGCGCACGAGCTGATCAGATGCCATACAAACGGCGACGGTTTGCCGGTGCCTGAGGCTGAAGATTTGCCAACCCGTGCCGGCGAGCTTTTGGCGATTGCCGTGCCGGCAAATTTTCAGGATATTAAGCGTCGGGACAGCGAGCTTGCCAAAGCTTGGCGTCAGGTTACGCGCGATGTCTTCCGCCGAGTGTTTCGCGCGGGCTGGGCGGTGGCGGGATTCCAGTCTGATGCAGGTCCTGGCGTGCATCGGTACCTTTTGCGGCAAAGGACGGAGTTGCCTGTTCCCTTGCCGCCGTGGAACGGTAGCTGACGGCAACCTTGCCGCAGAAATAATTTCCAATTTTTTGTTCTGGCAAGCAGGAAAATAAAATAAAATAGAGTAATAGTGTTATTAAAATGAATTGTGCGAATATTTAATGCCATAATATGGGCTGTGAAAGGCGCTCCCGGCAGCAGTCCATTAAAAATTGTTCTTGTATATGAACTAAATTCTGTGTAATGAACAAAGGGGCGGTGGTATGGAGAAAAACCAGGCAATTATTATGAAGGACGGCGATAATGTGGCTACGGCCGTCACCCATATTGAGGCAGGTTCAACCGTAAGTCTTGCCGGCGAAGGTTCGGCGATTTGCCTGAAAATTAGCGAAACAATACTGTTTGGCCATAAATTCGCCATTGTGGCGATACCGCAAGGGCGTCCGGTCGTCAAGTACGGGGAGATAATTGGTGCGGCCACCCGCGATATTGCGGCAGGCGAGCATGTTCATGTGCATAATGTGGAGAGTATCCGGGGGCGTGGCGATAAAGGATAGTTTATAGTCGCTGCTGTGGCGTTCTTCGCCGACGCGGCGCAAGTTCCTCCGCCACGGCGACTTAGCGGACGAGAAGCGCCGCTTCTTCCGTTTTACAGCAGCAATCTTTACGCAAAGCGCTAAAATATAAAGGGGTTTTGAGCATGAAATTTATGGGATACAGACGTCCGGACGGCAGTGTCGGCATACGCAATCATGTGCTGGTTATGCCTACCGTAGTCTGCGCCAACCGGGTTGCGCGGGGCATCGCCCAACAGGTGCAGGGCGCTGTATGGTTTGAGCACCAGCATGGATGTTCCCAGCTGGGCAAAGATGCCGCGAGAACTGCCGACGTGCTGATTGGTCATGGCATACATCCCAATGTGTTTGCGGTCGTTGTCGTCGGCTTGGGCTGCGAAACAATCCGGGCGCAGGATGTAGCGGCCGCTATAAAGTGCCGGTGTCCGGAAAAGCAGGTGCAGGTTGTGCTTATCCAAGATGAGGGGGGATCCTTCAAAGCCATAGCAACAGGCGCCGCAATCGCGCAAAGGATGGTGCAGTCAGCATCAATGTCTGTCCGCGAGCCTATTGCTGCGAGCGAGCTTATTCTTGGCACAGAGTGCGGCGGTTCGGACGCATGCTCCGGCATCGCGGCCAATCCGGCTCTCGGCGCGGCAAGCGATTTGCTGGTGGATGCGGGAGGGACTGTGATATTAGCCGAGACACCGGAGCTGATCGGCGCGGAGCATTTGGTTGCCGCCCGTGCAGTGAATCCCCGGGTTGCCGCGCGCTGTTTGGCAGTTATCAGACGCCGGGAAGAAGAGGCCAAAGCAACCGGGTTCGACATGCGCGGCGGCAATCCAACCCCGGGGAATATTCAGGGGGGGCTGACTACGATTGAAGAAAAATCGCTGGGATGCATCTACAAAGCAGGAACCCGCCCCCTCCAAGCCGTCCTTGAATATGGCGAGAGGATTACGCAAAAAGGGCTGGTGCTGATGGATACGCCGGGCAATGATATTGAACAGCTTACAGGCATGGTTGCAGGTGGCTGCCACTTGGTTGTATTCACGACAGGCAGGGGAACTGCCACGGGATCGCCGATTGCGCCGACGCTGAAAGTAGCGGCAAACACCGGGATTTTTGCCAAGATGAATGACAATATGGATTTGAATGCAGGTACGATTATTACCGGCGAAGAGACGGCGGCACAGGTCGGCGCCCGTATTTTCCAAGAGATACTGGCCGTGGCGTCCGGTAAATTAACCAAAGCGGAAATTATCGGTCAGAACGACTTCGGCATTAACAGGATCGGCCCAACTTTGTAACGATAGCAATTATTGATGCGGGAGGTAACAAAATGGAGAAAAAATTTATGCTGGGCAATGAGGCGATAGCCCGTGGCGCAGTAGAGGCAGGGGTGAAAGTGGTAGCCGGTTATCCGGGCACCCCGGCAACCGAAATTGTGGATCACTGCGCTCAGTTTCCGGGAGTTTACGCCGAGTGGTCGGCAAATGAAAAGCATGCTTTTGAAGTCGCCGCCGGCGCCTCTTTAACAAATCGGCGGTCTATGGCCGTAATGAAGCATAATGGCACCAACGCGGCTGCGGACTTTTTGATGCATATCAACTTTACCGGGGTTAGGGCCGGCATGGTGCTCATTTCGGCTGATGATCCTGGCGGTTTGTCGTCACAATGCGAGGAAGACACCCGTATTCTCATAAATAGCTATGCGCATCTGCCGGTGTTTGATCCTTCCAGCGTTCAGGAAGCCTATGCCATGACCAAGGCGGCGTTTGCGCTGTCGGAACAAACCGAGCTTGTTTTTGCCCTGCGGCCGGTTATGCGCATCAACCATGCCGGCGGTATGGTTGAATATGAAGCAACAGTGCCGGGCGACCGCAGCCCGGAATTTGTTACCGACAGAAAACGGTTTGTCATGTCTGCCGTCGTGGAAAAGGAGTCCGGGGGAGAGCTCCGGCCCAAAATGCGTCACCGCTGGCTGAACGGCAAACAGGCGGAGCTAAAGGCGGTTATGGAACAGTCGCCGTTCAACTGGATAGAGCCTGGCGAGGGTGATACCGGCTTCATTGGTTGCGGCATCGGCTATGCCTTTTTGAAAGAAGCCGAGCAGATCCACGGCGCCAAACTGCCAATTCTTAAACTGTCAACCTTGCCGCTGCCGGAGCAGAAAGTGCTGAGTTTTGTCAAGGGTCTGAAAAAGGTCGTAGTCTTTGAAGAAATCGAGCCGGTTGTCGAGAATTTGATTAAAAAAATGTGCTTTGAAAACAAAATTGTGCTCGAAGTGCTCGGCCGGGGCAATTATCTGCCGCAAGAAGGCGAACTGACTGCCAATCTTGTATTGAATGCAATCCGGAGCGCTTTGGCGGATAAGCCGTATGAAGCCGCACCGCAAGGCAAATACATCCCTGCCCGGACACGGACGCAATGTTCCGGCTGCAGTCATCGGGGCCTGCTGATCGCGTTGAAAGACGTGGTGCGGAAAAACGGCGGGATTGTTACCGGCGATATCGGCTGCCATGATGCGGGAACTTTTGAACCTATGAACTTGCAGTCCACCATCTTTTGTATGGGTTCTTCCATTCCTATGGCTTATGGCATAAAGGCCGCCGGTTTTGCTAAGCCGGTGTATGCTTTAATCGGCGATTCGACCTTTTTCCACAATGGTTTGACCGGATTGGCCAGCGCCATTTACAATGCCGCCGATATTACCGTCATTATTGCCTATAATTCCACAACGGCCATGACCGGTTTTCAGCCACATCCCGGCAGCAGCAGCAATTTAAACAGCAGGATTAACCCGATGGATCCGGGCGCCGTATGCGAAGCCATGGGCGCTAAGGTATTCCGCTGCAATCCTTACAGTGTCGAGGAAACTATCGCGGTTATCACCGAAGCAACCGCGGCAAAAGGCGTAAAAGTTGTCATTGCCGAAGCCTTGTGCTATCTCAAGTTTGGCCGTGACGGACAGATTTCCTATGTGCCCAAACAGGTCAAGGTGGATGCCGAAAGCTGCAACGGCTGCAGCGTGTGCGTCCGGACTTTCGGCTGCCCCGCAATCACGATTATTAATAATAAAGCGGTTATCGAGGAAAGCGCCTGCAATGGCTGCGGCGTATGCGTATTCGTATGCAAGAGGGGGGCAATAAAATGAAATTTGATTTAGTGATAGCCGGAGTCGGCGGACAAGGAAATATTGTCGCCTCCCAAGCCATAGCGCAATGTGCGATGGATGCCGGCTTTACTGTGGTTAATACGGAAACCAAAGGAGCTGCGCAGCGCGGCGGCTCGGTTCTCTCGCATGTCCGCCTGGCTGACCGTGAGATCTATTCGCCGGTCGTGCCCCACGGCCAGGCTGACGTGCTGTTGGGCTTTGAACCGCTGGAAGCCCTGCGGTATATCAACATATTAAGCAAGGGCGGCAAATATATTATTAATATGGCGCCCGTACCTACCATCTTGGCCAACATGGGAATCGACACCTATCCATCAGAACAGGAGATACTGTCCGAAGTAGCCGCCAGAGGACTGACCGGTTACCGGATCAATGCCACCCAGGCGGCTAAGGAACTTGGCAATGTCTTGCTTACGAATGTCATTATGCTGGGAGCGTTTACGGCCATAGCGGATATATTGCCTGCCGAGGCCATTCTCCATAAATTGCTGTCCATGGTCGACCCGAAGTTCCATGAGGCGGACATCAGGGCTTTTAGGCGCGGCCGGGAAATGATTGCGGCTCAACTGTGATGTTTGGCGGCTAATACATAATTGAGAGGGGATACAATATGCGGTTTGAACTGACGGAAGAACAAAAAATGGTGCAGAAGATGGTCAGAGATTTCGCGGCGGCACAGGTGGCTCCCGGGGCCGCGGAGCGAGATGAGAAAGAAGAGTTTTCGCGTCCGTTGTACGATGCCATGGGGGAATTAGGCCTTACGGGACTGTTTTTTCCGGAAAAGTACGGCGGCGCTGACGGGGATTTTCTTTCCTATATCATAGCGGTGGAAGAAATTTCCCGCGCAGATGACAGCGTCGGGACAACGCTGGCTACGTCCATATCGCTTTGCGCCGGTCCGATATTTTACTTTGGCACCGAAGAGCAAAAGCAGAAATATCTTGTGCCTATGGTCAAAGGGCAGACGCTGGGCGCTTTTGCGCTGACCGAACCGAATGCCGGCACCGATGCCGCAGCCCAGCAGACAGTGGCAGTTCCTGACGGCGATCATTACAGATTAAGCGGCAGCAAGATCTTCATTACCAATGCCGGATCAGCCGAGACCTATATTGTCTTTGCCATGACAGACAAGAGCAAGGGCGTGAAAGGTATCAGTGCGTTTATTCTGGAAAAAGGCATGCCCGGCTTTACCTTCGGCAAAAAAGAACACAAGATGGGCATTCGCGGCTCGCAGACGATGGAATTAATATTCCAGGATGTTAAGGTGCCGAAGGAAAACTTGCTGGGCAAAGAGGGCGAAGGCTTCAAGATCGCCATGTCGACATTGGATGCGGGGCGGGTAGGCATCGCCGCGCAAGCTCTCGGCATTGCCCAGGCGGCACTCGATCACGCCGTAAAATATTCCAAAGAGCGCATACAATTTGGCAAACCCATCTGCGCCAATCAGGCGATAGCCTTTATGCTCGCGGATATGGCCACCCAGGTGGAGGCTGCCCGACTGCTGACCTACCGGGCGGCTTATCTTAAGGATCAGGGGCTTCCCTTCTCCAAGGAGGCGGCAATGGCTAAAATGTATGCCTCGGACGTTGCCATGAAAGTAACGACCGATGCCGTGCAAATATTCGGCGGTTACGGATATTCCCGGGAATATCCGGTCGAACGGCTGATGCGCAATGCCAAGATCACCCAGATTTATGAAGGCACCAACCAGGTACAGCGCATGGTTATTTCCGGGGCAGTGCTGCGTTAAAATATATTTTCGAAAATAAGGAGGAGTTGGGTAAATATTGTCAAAATTCTAAATGACGAATTTGTCAGATGATTTAAAAAAAGGAGGAGAAAAGAGTGAAAAAAACGTTTAAGCTGGTCAGCCTGTGCGTAATGCTGGCTGCTCTTGCCGCCCTGTTCGCCGGATGCGGCGGATCGCAGCCGGCCGCGGAAAAGAAGGTCGAAAAACGGGTTATTAAAGTGGGCATCGGTCTGAATGAAGCCAGCCCACAGTACAAAGGGCTGCAGAAATTTAAAGAGATTGTTGAGAAAGAATCAAAAGGCCGTCTGGAAGTTAATATTTTTGCCAATGCGCAATTGGGCGACGATATCAAGATGATGACTCAACTGCGCGCAGGTACGCTGGAAATGACGGTTCCGTCCAGCTCCCCGATTGCCACCCTTGATAAAAAATGGATGGTGTTTGACCTGCCGTTCTTATTCCCCAATGAAGAAGTGGTTGATAAGGTTCTCGACGGGCCTGTCGGCCAGAAGTTCCTCGACTCTCTTTCCGCGCATGGCCTGAAAGGTCTTGGCTACTATGAAAACGGTTATCGTCAGTTAACCAACAGCAAGCGGGAAGTTAAAGAACCGGCCGATGTTAAAGGCCTGAAGATCAGAACAATGGAAAACCCTGTGCATTTGGCAGCCTGGAGGCTGTTAGGAGCTAACCCGACGCCGATGCCGTTCAGCGAGGTCTTCTCCGCTATGCAGCAAAAGACGATCGACGGACAGGAAAACCCCTCAACTACGAATTTCTTGCAGAAATTCTACGAAGTGCAGAAATTTAACACGATAAGCAATCACGTTTATACTCCGTTTGTGGCTATGTTCAGCAAGAAAATCTGGGATACCCTGGCGAAAGAAGACCAGGATGTTATCTTAAAAGCAACCAAAGAAGCAAGTGTATGGCAAAGAAAATACAACCGCGACATGATGAAAGAATGTGAAGAGGGAATGGCGAAAAACGGCGTAACTGTGACCAAACTTACGCCGGAGCAGCAAAAGGCCTTTGCGGATGCAACCGCACCGGTCGCCAAGCAGTTCGAAGCTGAGATTGGCGCCGACACAATAAAAGAAGTAATGACCGAAATCGCGAAATACACTAAAAAATAGCAATTAGCCAGATGTGCGAGACTGTTGGGGATAGGCTGGCAGCATTGGTGCATATTCTGGCAGTCTCGCCCGCTATTTTAGCTTGAAAGTATAACTTTCTAACTGAAAATAAGGGCAACCAGGTTTCGCCGGCGCGAAGAAGCGTGGCGAAAGCCGAGTTTTCTTTACTACTCCAATTTGGGGACAGGTCCCCGCGAAAGGAAGCCGTATATGGGGATTTTTGCCAAGTCGGTTACTAGACTGCTGCATTTTGCCATCGGAATTTGCTTATCATGTATGGCGCTGTTTGTGTTTGCCAACGTTATTTTGCGCTATTTCTTCAACTCCGGTCTTACCTGGGCGGAGGAAGCGTCCCGCTACTTATTTATTTGGCTGATTTTTATGGGCGCAATCGTCGCCTATAAAGACAATGCTCATTTGGGTGTTGACACATTGGTGAACAAATTATCCCCCAAGGGCAAGCGGATACTGTTTATCATTAACAACATACTGCTGCTCGTTACCATGGCTTTATGCGTTGACGGCACATGGAAGATTACCTTGCTCACCGCAAACCAAGTGTCCGCTTCGATGCAGCTGCCAATGAACTATGTTTATGTTTCGGGTTTAATTGCCAGTGTCAGTATGGTGGCCATTTCCGCCTACAACATCTACCGGCTGGTTGCCAACAAACTCGGTGATAAAGATGTAATAATGACCTCCGGCGAAGACCAGGAAAAAGTGGACAAGGTAATTAGCGGTTCTGCGGGAGGTGTCAGAAAGCTATGACAATGACATTAACAGTATTCATAGGATCGCTGCTTGCGGCTATGGCGCTCGGCATTCCTATCGCCCATGCGCTCATTATGAGCGGTGTGGCTCTCCTGATCCAAATGAATATGTTTGATACACAAATTCTTGCCTCAACGCTGATTGACGGCGCGGATAATTTTCCGCTGATGGCGATTGCCTTCTTTATTCTTGCCGGCGAACTGATGAATGCCGGCGGCGTTTCCAAACGGATTATCGCTTTTGCCATCGCGCTGGTAGGACATGTTCGCGGCGGGCTTGGCTATGTTGCCATCGTGGCCAGCCTGATCTTTTCCGGGTTGTCGGGTTCTGCCGTTGCTGACACCGCAGCTTTGGGCGCTATCTTAATTCCCATCATGGTGGAAGCGGGCTACGACCGCGCCATGTCGGCGGCCCTGATCGCTTCGGCGGCAATTATACCGCCGATAATGCCGCTCAGCGTACCCATGATCATCTTTGGCGTTACCGGCAATGTGTCTATTCCGAAATTGTTCATGTCCGGCATTGTGCCGGGTGTGCTGCTCTGCCTCTTTTTGGCCGGCACCTGGGCTTGGATTGCCCGTAAACAGCAGTTTAAGGTGCAGCCGCGTGCAACGTTTGCCGAACTGATGAAAGCTACCCGGGGAGCAGTTTGGGCGTTTGTCCTGCCGATTATTATCATTGTCGGCTTGCGCGGCGGTGTTTTCACTCCCACCGAGGCCGCTTCCATCGCTGTTTTTTATGCCCTGTTTGTCGGCGCGGTTGTTTACCGGGAGCTGACGCTGGCGAAGATCTCGGAAGTCTTGGTGGCTGCCGCCAAGACAACCAGCGTGGTTATGTTCCTGGCGGCGGCGGCCATGATATCTTCCTGGCTGATCGCAGTTGCCAATATTCCGGCGCAGCTCGCTTCCCTGCTGGCGCCCATGATGAATGACAAAATTCTGTTGATGTTTGCGATCAATATTTTGGTGCTGCTTGTCGGCACGGCCATGGACGCCACACCGACCATCCTGATACTTACCCCGGTTCTTATGCCGATAATTCAAAAGGCAGGCATTGATCCAATTTACTTTGGCTTTATGTTCGTATTTAACAATATGATTGGCGTACTCACTCCCCCGGTCGGAACCGTTCTCAACGTCGCGGCAGGTGTCGGCAAAGTGGCGATGGAAGATATCATCAAAGGGGTTATGCCTTAAATGTGGCTCGAGATCGTGCTGCTGCTCCTGCTGACCGTATTCCCGCAAATCGTGCTGATTCCGTTGGGCTGGTTTATACCCCAGTAACTGCAAGGCAATGCCGTTAAAAAATTGGCTTACGCCAAGCCGCTGGCGCCGGCGTAAGCCATAATTGCCTTATTTTGCAACGGAAGATTATACTTTCTGCCAAGATAACACAAAGGGATATCCCGGACAGGGAGTCCCTTTTTACAAGTTTTGCATTGATTTAGCCGGTATCATGCCAGATTGCTCCCGGCGATCTGAGCTGTGAGGCAGAAGGAGGAGCGCTATGCGCAAGTACAATCCCGTTACAGACGTGACCGTCAATGCTTTAAAGGCTGTTTTGGGTGAGAAGAATGTAACGACAGATCCGGATAAAATGCACCCCTACAGCCATGATGAGGTGGCAGATACCCGGTACCAACGATTGCCGGAAGTTGTTGTCTTGCCGGAAAACACCGCGCAGGTTGCCGCTGTTTTAAAAATAGCCAACGAACAGATGATCCCCGTGGTTCCCCGCGGTGGCGGCACCGGCTTGGCCTGCGGCGCAGTTCCCATGTACGGCGGTATCGTAGTTTCCTTGGAGAAAATGAACAAAATTCTGGAGATCAACGCCGAAAGCCTGTATATGATTGTTCAGGCCGGCGTGAGGACGGACGAAGTTCAGAAGCAGGCGGCAAAGGCCGGGTTGTTTTACGCCGGTGATCCCTGCAGCAGCGACAGCTGCTTTATCGGGGGCAATGTCGCGACCAACGCCGGCGGCAACAGAGCAATCAAATACGGGGTAACCCGGAATCAAATATATTCCATTGAAGTCGTGACGCCAAAGGGCGATATTACCACCCTCGGCGGACGGCTGAAAAAGAACAGCACCGGGTACTGTCTGGAGCAGCTTTTCATCGGTTCAGAAGGTACGCTGGGCATCATCACGACAATAACCTTGAAGCTAACCCCGCTGCCGAAGGCGGTGATGGATTTTCTGGTAGTATTTCCGACGCCTGAACTGGCTATTGATATGGTCGGGCATATGAACAGGGCCGGTATTCAAGCCACCTGTATTGAATTTATGGAAAATGCGGCGGTAAAAAGCGTAGAGAAATATTTGAAGGAAAAACTGCCGCAGGGAGAAAGCGGCAACTACCTCATTATTCAGGTGGAGGCCAACAATGAGGAACAGTTGGACGAGATCGCCGCGCAGGTGGATGAACTTTGCAGCGAAAAAGGGGCTACTGCCGTCTTGGTTCCCGACGCGGAAAAGATCTGGAAAGTAAGGAAATCAATTGCGGAAGCGGTGCGCCATGAAGACATGATCTACAGCAGCGAAGATATTGTTGTGCCGATTGACCGGCTTTCCGCCACCCTTGAAGAAATGAACCGCATTTGCGTTAAGCACGGCGCGGCATCACGCACTGTGGCGCATGCAGGTGACGGCAATATTCATCTTATGATTTTGAAAGCAGGCAATACCCTGGAAGAATGGCCGGAAAAGCTTGCGGCCATACAGCAAGAAATTTTTGACTATGTTTATGACATCGGCGGCAAGCTGTCGGGCGAACACGGCATCGGCTACAAAAAGAAAACGCTTATGGCGAAGTATACCGATCCGGTAGAGCTTGAAATTATGCGCGCCATCAAAAAGGCGCTGGATCCCAACAATATTCTTAATCCGGGCAAAATTTTCGATTTGGACTAATCCGCGCTTGGCAGGGGGAGGAGAGGCCATGGCAGGACAACGCTGTCAAGATGTACGAAAAGCATGGGCGCAGGTTGATGCGCTGATGCTGGGAATGAACTGGTCGGAGGAAGACACGGAAAAACTGCACATTCTCATTGATGATGTCCAGGGAGACAGCCATCCGGGGAGTTTTCACCTGGATGTGCTAAGCGAAGAAGCTGCGATCGGCGTATGGGAAGCCGGCGGCCGTCCGGCTCGGTTTCATGTTACCGATATTTGCGATGGGTGGGCGCAGGGCCATGACGGTATGAACTACATACTGCCGTCGCGTGAAGTAATTGCCGATATGGTGCAAATTCATGCTTCCGTAATCCCGTGGGACGGTATGATCCTGCTGTCCGGCTGCGATAAATCGGTGCCGGCACATCTAATGGCAGCCGCCCGCATGGATTTGCCGACCATCCATGTACCCAGCGGGTCTATGCGCAGCGGGCCCAACCTATCGACTTCGGGAATGGCCGGCCCGCTGTCCGCCAAAGATAAGAAGGGGCAGATAAAAGGCAATGAAATCAGGGATTATAAGCTTACCGGCTGTCCCACCTGCGGCGCCTGCCAGTTCATGGGCACTGCGAGCACCATGCAGTGCATGGCAGAAGCATTGGGGCTGGCCCTGCCGGGAACGGCGCTGATGCCGGCGACTTTCGCGGAGATCAGGCGGATGGCCCGGATTGCCGGCAAAACCATTCTGATGCTGGCGCAAAACGGTATTACGGCTTCTAAGGTTTTAACGCCTGCTGCGTTTCATAATGCCATCAAAGTTCATGCCGCTATTGGCGGAAGCACCAATGCGCTGCTGCATCTGCCGGCAGTCGCCCATGAGCTTGGTTTTACGCTTGACTCGGAGATATTTGACCAAGTGAACCGGGAAGTTAAATATCTGACGAATATACAGCCAAGCGGCAAATATGTTTCCGAGCTGTTCTGGTTTGCCGGCGGCGTGCCGATGATTGAGTGGCTGATCCGCGAACAGCTTGACCTCAATGTGCTGACCGTTACCGGCCGCACACTCGGGGAAAACCTTGACCGGCTGTGGCAGGACGGCTATTTTGACCGCTGCCTGTCGCATCTTAAGACTTTCGGCATAGATGCCGACGATATTATACGCAAGCCGGCTAAGGCTAACCAATTTGGTTCTATTGCCGTGCTCAAAGGCAATCTTGCGCCGGAAGGAGCCGTGGTAAAATACTCGGCCGTTTCGGCCGCCATGCGCCGTCATACCGGACCGGCCGCAGTGTTCGACAGCGAAGAGGCGGCTCAACAGGCTGTGGTCCAAGGCAAAATCAACCCGGGGGCAGTGGTCGTCATTCGCTATGAAGGGCCGAAAGGATCAGGCATGCCGGAAATGTTCATGACGACCGATGCCATCGCGTTTGATGAAACGCTCAACGACTCTGTTGCGCTTGTAACTGACGGCAGATTTTCCGGCGCGACAAGAGGGCCTTGTGTCGGCCACGTCTCGCCGGAAGCGGTGGAGGGAGGACCCATCGCGCTTGTCGCCGACGGCGATTTGATTGAAATAGATATTGAAAAACGGCTGCTGGCCATCGTGGGTATAGACGGCGTGCCCCGGGAGGCGGCTGAGATTGAGCGGATATTGGCGCAGCGCCGGGCTGAATGGAAGCTGCCGGAGCTTAAGCCCAAGAAAGGCGTGCTGAAACGCTATACGGAAAGAGCGGTATCAGCTATGGCAGGGGCCTATATGAAGTGAAACTATCTGGCGGTTATAGCCGGCAGCTTCCCTGCAGGCAGTTTTTCCGGTATGCTGTAAGTAATCTACATCTTCAAGGAGCGAGGAATGAAGGATATAAAGAAGCCCCTTGTAAAGTCCGCTTCACGCACTTTGGATATCATTGAATTCATTGTAAAAAGCCCGAAGCCGCCCTCCTTTACCTTGATCCAGCAGGCGACGGATATCCCGAAAAGCTCCCTGTCCTATCTGCTGCAGGAACTTTTGCAAAATGATTATTTGGATTATGATCAGGAAACGCGCGTGTATTATCCGGGGATTAAGCTGATACAAATCGGCGCCGTGTGTATTAATAATACGAATATGTCCCGGGAAATTTCGCTGGGCGTGAAAAGATTGAGCGAAGAGCTGGGAGAAACGGCGCATGCGGGGATTTTAGACGGCAGGCATATTGTTTATATTGCCAAGTGCCAGGGATCTAAAGACCTGAGTATTGTGACCACAATCGGTCACCGCCTGCCGGCGCATGCCACTGCGATCGGCAAGATGCTTCTTTCCGGCCTCGAACAGGGTGAGGTGCAAGCCAGGCTGGGGCAAGTCAAACTGGAACGGTATACCGATAAAACCATTACCGATCACGCTGCGCTGAATGCTGCCCTGGCGGCAATCCGGCGGCAGGGATATGCTATTGATGATCAGGAGATCATTCCGGGAGGCGTTTGTGTAGCGGCGCCGATCGTGGACAAAAATAACAGGACGGTTGCGGCAATGAGCGCTACCCTGGCGGCAGTGCGGGTTACAGAAGAAACGCTGCCGGAAATTATCAATAAGGTGCGCCAGGCAGCCGGCTACGTTTCTGCCAGACTGGGCAATATTCAGCATGTTTAGAACGGTTGCTTTCTTTTATCAAAACATTTTTTTAGGGGAGAGGATAATTATGGCCAGAGGCATTCCCTTCGCAGAATTAAAAGTGGGTGACAAAGGAAGTTTCTCGAAAACGGTCAGTGAACATGACATTTACGCATTTGCCGGTATAACCGGCGATTTTAACCCGATACACGTTGATGCGGAATATGCCAAGCAGACGATGTTTAAAGAACGCATCGCGCACGGCATGCTGACGGCCGGGTTTATTTCGGCCGTGCTGGGGACCATTATGCCGGGCCCGATGAATCTTTATATGTCGCAAGAGCTGGTTTTCAAAGCGCCGGTTAAGATTGGCGACACGGTTACGGCAACGGTCGAGTTAATCGAGAAAATCGAGGAAAAACGCCGGCTGATTTTCCGGACAACCGTAACCAATCAAGACGGTGTTGTCGTTATCGACGGCCAAGCCAAGCTGTATAAGCCGGATTAATCGCCGCAAGCCTGACTAGCCCCTGTTTGCCGCCAGCAAACCGGGGCTTTTTTTTCAGCAGCAATTTGCATATAATTATTGCACTTTCGGGGAATTGTGATATAGTATTACTTGGCTTTGGCCGGATTATCGCGTCTGAATGCCGGTGATCGCAAGCGCCGGGAATATTCGCGCTGTGCGGAAATATTCTCTGATGTTTTTTGGGAAAAACTACAAAGGGTGGTGTTACATGCAACGTTATTTTCAACTACCGCAACAAGCTGTCAATTTCTTAGCGGCAAAATACGGCTCGCCTCTGTTAGTCCTGTCTTTGGATCAGATCGAGCAGAATTATAAACTTTTAACCGACAACCTGCCGGGAGTGAAAGTGTACTATGCGGTGAAAGCCAATCCCGACGAGCGGATCGTCCGGAAATTAGCCGGTCTTGGCGCTTGCTTCGATGTCGCTTCCGACGGGGAAATGCTGGCGCTTACCTCCTATGGCATCAGTCCGGAGCGGATGGTGTACGCCAATCCGGTGAAAACCCCGTCAGGACTGGCCGTAGCGAAACAAACCGGCGTGCATCAATTTACCTTTGACAGCGAAAGCGAGATCGGTAAGATGGCAGCAGCCGTCCCCGGCGGTACGGTGCTGCTAAGGATACGGGTGGACAACCCGCAGGCGCTTGTCGATCTTAACAAAAAATTTGGCGCCCACCCGCAAGACGCGCTGCGGCTACTAAACCTCGCGCGGGAACAAGGACTGGACGTAGCCGGTCTGTGCTTCCATGTGGGCAGTCAGTCTACCAATGTCAAAGCATATCTGGACGCCCTCCGGATTAGCCGCCGGATTTTTGATCAGGCGGCAAAAGAAGGCTTCAATTTACGCATCCTTGACATCGGGGGCGGTTTCCCGATACCCTCGCTTAGCGAGAATGTCGATGTTGTTTTTATGCTTCGCCAGATTCATGCCGCCATCCAGGAATATTTCGCCCATACCGAAATTTGGGCTGAGCCGGGGCGTTTTATCTGCGGCACGGCGGTTAATCTGATCACCCGCGTTATCGGTACGCAAGTGCGTAACGGACAGCCGTGGTACTTCCTGGACGAAGGGCTGTATGGCACGTTTTCCGGCGTAATTTTCGACCATTGGGATTTTGAACTGCTAACCTTCAAGCAGGATAAAAAACAGCCGGCGACAATTGCCGGTCCCAGCTGCGATTCGCTTGATATTATGTTTACCGACAAGCTGATCGAACCGCTAGCGCTGGACGATCTGATCTTGGTGCCAAATTGCGGCGCCTATACTTCGGCGTCGGCCACCGTTTTCAACGGCTTCAGCAAAACATCGACCATTGTTTGGGAAGATGTTCGGGGCGAAATCGCCGACGGCAAGCATGCGCGCGCAACTGCCTGATAAAAAAACTGCCGGTCGCAAGACCGGCAGTTTTTTTTATGGCAATTAAAAGGAAATCTACGGAATTTAGCGAATTGTCTGGATGGGTATAAATTTTAATTTAAATAAAGTTATT
>JAOACF010000006.1:0-2566 GCA_026417995.1 Negativicutes bacterium | reverse complement strand
ATGGCAATTAAAAGGAAATCTACGGAATTTAGCGAATTGTCTGGATGGGTATAAATTTTAATTTAAATAAAGTTATTGAAAATAATTTACAATAACAGGGGGCTTAGTATGACAAAACAATATGATATCGGCTTGATCGGCCTTGCGGTTATGGGGGAAAACTTAGTGCTGAATATGGCCGGCAAAGGGTTCAGTGTAGCTGTCTATAACCGCACGGTCAGCAAAGTGGAGGAGTTTATCCGGCAGAAGGCGGCTGGCCTGCCTGTCGGCGGCGCCCAAAGCATTAGGGAGTTTGTCGGTCTGTTAGCCAGACCCCGGAAAATCATGCTGATGGTTAAGGCCGGCAGTCCGGTCGATGCCATGCTGGAAGAGCTGCTGCCATATCTTGCGCCGGGCGATATCATCATCGACGGCGGCAATTCTTTTTTTCAGGATACCCGGCGCCGTTACCGGCAGCTTGCGGCGAAAGGGATACGTTTCCTGGGAATGGGTGTTTCCGGCGGTGAAGAAGGCGCTTTAACAGGCCCGAGCCTGATGCCGGGTGGCGAAAGGAACGCTTATGACGAAATCGCGCCCATTTTTACCCGCGTGGCGGCGCAGGTTGCCGGCGGCCCGTGCTGCGCTTATGTCGGACCCGATGGCGCGGGGCACTATGTGAAGATGGTGCACAACGGCATCGAGTACGGCGACATGCAATTAATCAGCGAAGCCTATTACATACTGAAGAACGTGCTCGGCCTTACCGCGCAAGAGCTGCACGCCGTGTTTGCCGACTGGAACAAAGGCGCGCTTGACTCATATCTCATTGAAATTACAAGCAATATTTTCGCTAAGACAGATGAGGAGACAGGCAAGCCGCTGGTGGAGGTTATTTTGGATAAAGCGGGTCAGAAAGGGACCGGCGCGTGGACGTCCCAAAGCGCGCTTGAACTGGGCGTACCCACTCCTACCATTACCGAGGCGGTGTTTGCGCGCTGCATGTCGGCGTATAAAGCGGAGCGGATCGCAGCAGCTTCGGTTTTGCAAGGCCCGGACATTCGGTTTACCGGGGATAGGGCGGCGTTTATCCGGGCCATCCATGACGCTCTGTATGCATCCAAGATTTGTTCCTATGCGCAAGGCTTTGCCCTCTTAAAGGCGGCGAGCGAAGAATACTGCTGGCAGCTGAACTTCGGCGACATCGCCCTGCTGTGGCGCGGCGGCTGCATCATCAGAGCGCGCTTCCTCGACCGTATCAAGGAAGCGTATGAGCGCAACCCGTCGCTGCCCAATCTGATGCTTGATCCTTTTTTCGTCGATGTGCTGCACCGCTCGCAGGCTAACTGGCGTCTTGTCGTGAAAACCTGCAAGGAGTGGGGCATCCCTATTCCCGCCTTCAGTGCCTCGCTCGACTATTACGACGGCTACCGCCGGCCCGTTCTGCCGGCTAACCTGATCCAGGCGCAGCGCGATTACTTCGGCGCGCATACCTATGAACGGGTGGATAAACCGGGAATTTTTCACACGGAATGGACAAAGTGAACGAGAACAACCGGATTCCGGCTTGCGGCATCCGGTTTTTTGTTTGCCCTTATCCGTACAGCGGCAAATATTGTCGAAATTTATATAATAATAGAAATATTATATAAATTAAAAAATATTCAATTGAAATCGCACAGAGGCGAGTTTATACTGTACTTGTATGATATGTTATATGTGGCTGTGCTTCCGTTTCGCCCCGGCAGCGAACGCCGTGGTATAGCCAGGCGGTAAGGAGATGATGCGTCATAAGTGACAATTACAAAATCCCGGCCGAAATCCTGCGGTGTTTTATGCGTGATGCGCTGATCAAGGCAAATGTGCCGGCTGAAGATGCCGCAATCGTTGCTGACAACCTCATCCGGGCTGACCTGCAGGGAATATCCAGTCACGGCATCTCGCGCTTCCCGGTATATTTCCGGCGGGTGAGCAAAGGCCTGGTCAATCCTCGGCCGGATATCAAGGTAACCGCCGTTTGCCCTGCTGCCATTGCGGTAGACGGCGATAACGGTTTCGGCGCCGTTGTCATGACGCGGGCGCTGGCAGAAAGCATCAAGGCCGCCGCGTGCTTTGGCATAGCGGTAGCAGGCGTCAGACGGAGCAATCATTTTGGCACAGCCGGATACTATTGCGATTTGGCGGCCGAACAGGGCTATATTTCGATGCTGGTTACGAACGGACCACCGGCGTTGCCGCCCTGGGGAGGCAAAGAAGCTTATTTTGGCACCAATCCCATCGCTTTTGGTTTGCCCCGGCCGGAGCGTCCGCATATTATTGTCGATTTGGCGACAAGTATCGTAGCCCGGGGCAAAATTATTGAAGCGGCCAGAGAAGGCAAGCCCATCCCGGATACCTGGGCGTTAGACAAGGACGGCAACCCGACAACCGACGCCCGCAAGGCTATGGAGGGAGTGATTCTCCCTATGGCAGGACCGAAAGGCTATGCACTTAGCCTGGCAGTGGAGCACCTTGCCGGCGTATTTACGGGAGCCGGGTTTGGCCGGGATGTCGCCTGGCAGTACGGTGACAGCGAAGCAGAAGCCAATGT
>JAOACF010000060.1 GCA_026417995.1 Negativicutes bacterium | reverse complement strand
AGATGTGTAAAAGAGACAGCTTCAGGGCTGCGGTCATGCTCTGGCTGTCAGCGGTACCTTTACCCGCCTTGCCAAAAGCGGTGCCATGGTCAACAGAGGTTCGGATAAAAGGCAGGCCAACAGTAACGTTAACACCTGTTTCAAAACCCAGTACTTTGAGGGGGATGTGTCCTTGGTCATGGTACATGACGACAACAATATCAAAATGTTTTTTGATAGCAGCGCGGTAAAAAACGGTATCCGGCGGCACCGGACCAGTGACATCGAACCCTCGCTCCTTTGCCGCCGCAATCGCCGGCTGAATTTCCTCAATTTCTTCCGTGCCGAACAGGCCGCCTTCCCCCGAATGGGGATTCAGCCCGGCAACAGCAATGCGGGGTTTCTCCACCCCCAGCAGTTTTACAGCCTCGTCGGCCAGCTCAATAACTCGCAGTACACGTTCCTTCTTTACCAGATCACAGGCGCGGCGCATGGAAACGTGGGTGGTCACATGAATGACGCGCAGGCCGCCGCCCGTCAGCATCATGGCGTAATCTTTCGTGCCGCTCAAATGAGCGAGGATTTCGGTATGGCCCGGGAAGTGGTATCCGCCCAGATCCAGCGCTTCCTTATGCAAGGGGGCTGTTACAATAGCGTCGATCTTGCCCTGTTGCGCCAAAGTTACTGCCTTTTCCACATATTCGTACGCTGCCTTGCCTGCTCTGGCATCAATCCGGGCAAAGGGCAAATCCTCCGGCAGATTATCGAGATCAATTACATCAATTACCCCAAAAGTCTCTCCGGCTGCATCAATATCGGTAACGGCGCGACATGTTAGGTTGCTGTTGACTATTTTCACGGCCCGCTGCATGATCTTCAGATCGCCAATAACTACCGGCCGGCTCAATTCGTAAATCTCCTTATCTGCGAGCGACATTACCGTGATCTCCGGCCCTACGCCGGTTGCGTCGCCTATGGTGATTCCCAAAACCGGTTTCATAAAACTCCCCTTTTCGTCGATATAAAATTTTGCATTTTTACCAGAATTTATTGCGACAAGTTTGAATATTCGCACCGCTTATAGCGATTTCCTGCCACATCGCGGAAGAAAAAAGCTTACAGCCAGCTCTGATTAGCTAACGGTCATCCTCAAGAACATGCGCTTTAGCGCCGCTGTACGCCTTCAAAGCCAGAACCGCTCTGTACAAAGCATCTTCCTCACCGAATGCGCCGGCTTTCGTCACAACCGGCATATTATGACAGCATCCTCCCTGAATCAATCCCAGCGGTATGCCCATCGCTACCTCGCTTACAACCTTGAGGCCAATAGCCGAAAGGGCATGACAAATGCTGATTGCCGTATCCCCTCCTGTCAGCGCCAGCCCGCTGATATCCGGTTTACCCTCCATCACCCGGCTGATAATCCTACCAAGGCCTGCGGCCACCAGATCGCTTACTTGGGCCGCTGCCAGCTCCATTGCCGCCCCCTGCGCATTGGTCGCCGCGACAATATCATCATCGTAACCCGACACCAGCACGACGTCCTGTCCTTGAACCAGCGCGTCCTGTATCTTCCGACAGCAATCGCGAATATGCGCATCTTGCTGTGCGGGGATTAGCATATTTGCAGGATCTGCTTTGAGCATACAGATATTGGGTTGCATAGCCAGCAACTTCACCTGGCGCCGGGTGACGCTGCTTACACTTCCCGCCACTACAATTACCGGCTTTGCCATCGCCTGCCTTCTCGCCTGCATGCCCAACAGTCCCGGCAGAACCTCGGCAAGTCCCGCCGATCCTACCCACAAAACATTGTCAGCTGCCTCCGCTACCGCTTCCGCCAGCACGGCGAATTGTTCATCAAGCCAGATGTCGGCGACAAGAATATTAACGTCCTTATCAACCAGTTGCCGGATTGCCTGCGCAATAACTTCTTTTTGCCGTGTCATCATCACTTTGATGCCGATATGACCGACTGTGCGCTTGGTTTGACTTGCGAGCAGCTTTACGATATTCGACTCTTTTACCGGACATTTGGGATCGCGGGAAATCTCGGTAGCCTCCAGCGGAACGCCTTGCAATAAATGCACGGCATTAACCGTCGTCCGGCCGTTTTGGGGGAAAGCCGGCGCGACAACGGCCAAACCGAAGCCGCATTCATCCATAATCGCATCGATTTCCGGCCCCAAATTGCCCCGCAAGGTGGAATCAACCTTCTTATAGATCAGGTCGTACCCGTATTTTTTGACCATGCGCGCGGCCACTGCCGCTTTATGATAGGCGGCGGCAGGCGCCAGCCCTCGGCTGTCTGTATCCAGGACAATTACGGCAGTATCCTTAAGCGCTTCCAACTGACTAGGCTCCAAAACCACCAGAGTGCTCAGACCCTGCTTTGCCAGTTGCACGCCTGTATCATTGGCACCGGTCAAGTCATCGGCAATTATGACGATCTTTTTCCCCATATAGTCACCTTCCCTGCAGGCCTTCATTGCTGTGTTAAATTCTAATAGTGTGTTCAGTTTCCTGCCGTATAACCGGCATGAGAATATGGAATTGGGTTTGCCGCAAAAAAAGAAAAAAGGGGACATCCCCTTTTTGTTCAATTGTTCCGCCTTATATCGTGGTAGCAATTGGACAGCATTACGGACCATAGGTTTAATTACCCTCAGCTAGCGCGAAGCAAAGGGTCTGATCTCAATACCCGCCTGCTCCAGCCGCTGTCTGAGCGCTTTAATCATGTCGACTGCTCCCGGCGTGTCCCCGTGCACGCAGATGGTTTGCGCCTTCAGTTCAATCTCTGATCCGTTAATGGTCTGAACTTTGCCGGTTGTAACCAATTTTAATATCCGTTCCGCCACCTCTTGGGCGTCATGAATCACGGCCCCGGGCTGCGTCCGGGGAACAAGTGTGCCTTCTTGCGTGTAAGCCCGGTCGGCAAAGGCCTCCTCGACATATTTTATCCCGACTTGCTGCGCCGCTTTGACCATGGCGGATGAGCAGGAACAAACCATATATAGCTCCGGATCAACGCTTTTAATAGCTTCGGCGATGGCAATACCAACGTTGATATCTTTTTCGGCCATATTATAGAGAGCCCCATGGGCTTTGACATGCTGCAGGGAAAGTCCCTCCGCCTTGCAGACAGCCGCCAGGGCGCCGATTTGATATATAACATCGGCATATATTTCATCCCGGGAAGCCGCTATGGCCCGCCTGCCAAAACCGACTAAATCAGGAAAGGAAGGATGCGCCCCAATGGCCAGGTTATATTTTTTAGCCTTTCTGACCGTCTTGAGCATATTGGCAGGATCGGAGGCATGAAAACCGCAGGCGACGTTAATAGACGTAACATAGGGCATTGCCGCTTCATCATATCCCAGAGTATAGACGCCAAAACTTTCTCCCATATCACAGTTTAAATCTATACGCATGATAGAAACCTCCCTCGATTGAAATTATACAAGCAGACCGGCTACTCAAAGACTTCCTGAATGGCCACGCTATAAACCGTTCCGCCGACATTTACCTGATAATACCGCTGCAAGCTTTCGCTCAAAACAGCGGTTTTCGGTTTGAACGACTCCAGAATTTGCAGATACAGCTGCCGCTCGGCTCTTAGCGCTTCGACCGCAGCAGGTTCTTCCACCTTTTCAAACCGCACGCTGTCCCCGGGTTTGGCCTGAGCCAGCTTCATCAAATCCGGACCGATCACCGTGCCGATTTTAGCATATCCCCCTGTCGTCTGCCGGTCGGCCATCATGATTATCGGCATGCCGTGCGCCGGTATCTGAATGGCGCCGAAACAAAGCGCATCGGAAACAATATCCGCTTTATCAATGTGGGTAATTTTCGCACCTTCCAGCCGGTAGCCCATGCGGTCAGCTTCCTCGGTAATGGTGTAGCAGCTCCCGAAAAAGGTCGCGATCGCCTCGGCCGGAAACATATCGTCCTGGGGCCCCAGCAACACCCGCAAGGTCACTTTTTGATCGTACTGGGGGATGTACTGCGCTGCCAGCGTCCGGGGACCGGCTTCACTGTCAATGTCCTGCCCAATATCCAAAACGTCTCCCTGCTGCAGAGCCCTTCCCTGCAGCCCCCCGACTTTGGCCCGCGTGTAGGTGGAGCGGCTGCCCAGCACGCTTGGCACGTCAATCCCCCCGCGCACGGCCAGGTAGGCCCGGCACCCGCTTGCCGCATATTCAAATCTGAGCTCGCTGCCTTTGGGGACAATGAACGATGACCAATTTTTTACGCTTGCGCCGTTGAGCTTTGCCTGCATATCGGCGCCGCAGATTGCGACAAGCTGCTCATCGTCAAATTTAAATGCCGCCCCGAGCATTGTCATTTCAATAGCGGCAGCGTTTGGCTTATTGCCAACCAGCAGATTGGCTACCCGGTAAGCGTACCGGTCCATCGCGCCCGCAACAGGCATCCCGTAAGCCTGGTAGCCCCAACGTCCCTCATCTTGAATTGTCGTAAAGAAACCCGGATTTATCGTTGTAAACATTTTTCATCCCCTCGGCAGGCTGGTTATTTCCGGAATATAGGTTCCGTTATCTACGCGTCGCTGGATTGCATAAAACTCGTCTGCCGCAACGGACGTAAACTGCAAGAAGTCGCCGGCGGCAAACATAAAGGGATTGGGGCTTTCCGGATGAAAAGCCTTGATGGGCGTGCGTCCGATCAATCGCCAGCCGCCAGGGCTTTCAATTGGATAAAAACCCGTTTGCGAGCCCGCGATGCCGACGGAGCCGGCCGGTATCTTCAGTCTCGGTTTTTCCAAACGCGGGGCGGCAATCTTCTCAGACATGCCGCCGAGATAAGGAAACCCCGGTGTAAACCCCAGCATGTATACTTGATACGGCGTAGCCGTATGAATGCGAATTACCTCTTCCACCGTAAGGCCATTATGCTGAGCGACAAATTCCAGGTCAGGGCCGAATTCGCCGCCGTAACAAACCGGTATACGCACAAGATTGCCGATAGCTTCGCCTTGTTCCGGCAGCTGCGCCTCTTGGGCCGCCAGCAATTGTTCAATCCTGTCCGCCAGGCATGCCCGGCTGATTTTAAGCGGATCAAAGTATACAAGCAACGACCGGTAAGTCGGCACAACCTCCGTGATACCGGCAATAGTTTGTGCGGCTAACTTTCGCGCCAGCCTGTGAACTTTTTTATTCAGTTCGGCATTGATTTCCCTGCCGAACTCAACTACCAGGCCTTGCTCGCCCGCATTTAACAACCTGATGCTATCCATGCCGTCATCCACCACCTTCTCCGTCTGCTTCAGGCCGGCGGCCGCCTCAGCGCAGCTGCCGGCCAAAGCAGATCTGGCTAATATCATTGCAATGCTACTTCCAAAGCGCCGCCATTCCTTGCAGCGAAGTGATGCCGGCATAAGCGGTAATAAGTACAGCTAGAACCCCGAAGATAATCAGCCATGTTGGATGGCTGTATTCACCCACAATTTTCTTGTTGCGGCACGCCAGCAGCATAACGCCCAGTGTGACCGGAAGAATTAAACCATTCAACGAACCCGCCAGAATAAGCACTTTGATCGGTCTGCCCACCGTGACAAACACAATGGTAGAGATTACAATGAAGAGCATGATTGTATAGGAATTGTATTTATCAACGGTTTTTGAGAAAGAGCGCAGGAAGGAAACGCTGGTATAGGCAGCTCCTACCACCGAGGTTATTGCGGCAGACCATAGCACCAGCCCGAAAAACATATATCCGACCTGACCTGCCGCAATCTGGAACACCGAGGCGGGAGGATTGGCTTTGTTAAGCACGCCGCCGGCGGCCACCACGCCAAGTACGGCCAGGAACAGAACAGTACGCATAACACCGGTGATCAATATGCCGGTAACAGCACTTTTGTTGACTTCTTTTAGATTTTCATGGCCGACGATGCCGGCGTCAAGCAACCGGTGTCCGCCCGCAAAGGTGATATAACCTCCCACCGTCCCGCCGATAAGCGTAATCATCGGCAGCATCAGGCTGCCATATTCACTGGGAAATACTGATTTAACAACCGCTGCGCCCACCGGCGGATTAGAAACAAACATTACATAAGTGGTAAGAGCTATCATCAGTCCGCCCAAGACTTTTGCCACAGTATCCATAGCGGCGCCCGCCTCTTTCGAAGCAAAAATGCCCAGCGCTATCAGGCAGGAAATTATAGCTCCCATTTGTTCGGATATCCCGAACAGAACATTAAGCCCCAGTCCGCAGCCGGCGATATTGCCTATATTGAAAGCCAGCCCGCCGAGCACGATCAGAAAAGCAACAAAATATCCCAATCCCGGAACAACCTTATTGGCAATATCCTGTCCGCGCATGCGACTCATGGTGATAACGCGCCAGACATTCATTTGCGCGCCGATATCAATAATGATTGACGCAAGAATTGCAAAGGCAAAATCCGCAAGGAACTTCTCCGTAAAAACGGTGGTCTGCGTTAAAAAGCCCGGTCCTATCGCCGAGGTCGCCATAATAAACGCGGCGCCCAAAAGTACCGACCAATTCGATTTACCTGTGGCTTTGTTAACTACCGGTTCGGCCATATTTTAACCCCTCCATTTGATAAGATGAATGCGCGTAAACATAAATATTTTATAAGACTGAAAGATCCTCATCCCGGATGTCACAGATAAACATGTATCCAGGCGCGTGCGTAATCATCAATTCCGGGCGAACTGTCATTGCTACAGCCTGTGGAGTTACGCCGCAAGCCCAAAACACCGGTGTTTCACCCGGATTGATGGTGACCGGATCGCCAAAATCCGGTTTGGCGATATCCTCAATCCCAATCAGCGCAGGATCACCGATATGCACCGGCGCCCCATGAACAGCCGGAAACCTTGAGGTGATCTGAACGGCCCGAACTACTTGCTGCTGTGGAATCGGCCGCATGCTGACAACTGTTTTGCCGTGAAAACTGCCTGCGGGGACGCAATCTATATTGGTAATATACATCGGTACATTGCAGCCCTGTTCAATATGCCTTACCGGGACACCGGCCTTAAGCAGCGCAGTTTCAAAAGTAAAGCTGCAGCCCAGCAAAAAAGCCACAAGATCATTCCGCCAGTAGGCGGCTATATCGGTTACCTCCGCGGTTAAAACTCCATGCTTATAAATACGATACTTCGGGATATCAAACCGAAGATCCGCACCGGGAGCTACCCGCTTGGGCTCTGGCGATCCGATATCGGTGACGTCCAGTATGGGGCAAGGTTTGGGATTACGCTGAGCAAACAGCAGAAAATCATAAGCAAGATCTTTAGGTACTACTGCCAGATTTGCCTGCACATACCCCTCCGCCAACCCCGCGGTCGGCCGTACCAACTCACCACGCCGTATTTGCGACCGAATTTCCCCTGGGTCAAGTGCAGCTAATTTTTTCATACGCTCCCCCCACTTTCCGCTTAAAACCATTGCGCAGCCTCGTAAATAAAACTTCCCGTAGATGATTTATGCCTCACTTCCTAGAGAAGTCCCACCACCCTTTGTAATTTTTTTAAAAATTCTGGATTTGTTTTATGGGGCCACGCCCAAAGCGAGCCTGGCCTGAGGATTTCTTGTGCGTTATCATAGCATCGAAACGCCGCCTGTGTAAATTTGAAATATTAGATTGGGGCGTTCGATTTTATTGAAGCCCCCGAAAACGGCCGACTGACAGGATAAAGATGCTGTTTCCCGGCCCCCTGCTACTGAAAGCTGATCTCCGGCGTATAAGTTCCCGCATCTACCTCCCGGCGGATGGCAAAAAATTCATCTACCGATACCGCTTTAAACTGCAAATAGTCGCCGGCGGCAAAAACAAACGGATTGGCAGCCTCCGGATTAAAGGCCCTGATGGGCGTGCGCCCGATAATCCGCCACCCCCCCGTGCTAGCAACAGTATAAAAACCTGTCTGCCGACCCGCAATCCCGACTGATCCCTCCGGTATTTTCGCCCGTATCTTTTCCAGGCGGGGTACGACAAGCGCTTCCGGCAGGCCGCCTAAATAGGGAAACCCGGGAGTAAAGCCCAGCATATATACCAAATATGCTTTTGCGGTATGAATGGCGATGACTTCCTGCATTGTCAACCCGGTGCGCCGGACAACGAAATCCATATCCGGCCCGAAAACACCCCCGTAGCAAACCGGGACATGGATTACTTTGCGGGCGCTAGACTTGTCATTCCGGCTTACGACTTGCTCCAGGGCGCGGTAGATCAAAGCGGTCAACTCCGCGCGGGCGATTAAAACAGGATCAAAATAAACCATGACCGATCGGTAAGTGGGCACAACCTCGGTGATTCCGGTTATATTTTGCGCCGACAGCAGCCGGGCAAGCTGCTGCACCAGCATATTGATATGCTCCGATATCTCGTTGCCGAAATCGACAACCAGGCCTTGTTCACCGGCAACAAGCATATTAACTTTTTGCAAGTAATTGTTGTCCATAGCCATTCGGTACTGCTCCTTTGCCCTAGGAGACTGCTGCAAAAGTCCATCTGCGTTGTTACTCCTGCGGGTTTTCGCTCCACCGTACCTCCAGTACGCCTCCGCGAAAATCCTCGTCGTGCCTAGCATCTGGAGCTTTTTCAGCAGTCTCCGGATCTGATAATAAACAGAGAATTTTTGCTTAAAAACAAGTTTTGCAACACTCACCTAGAATACACTCCGCCCGGATGCTTCTCCCGGGCACATTTGTCTTCAATACTAGACTTCTCTTGGCACTTATAATATCATTGAAATAGCCTAACGTAAATTTGAAAGCTTGAATTTCGTAGTTCGATTTTCTTGAAGGCGGTGACTGTATGGAAATTCGGCAGCTAAAGACCTTCATAAATATCGTTAAACTGGGCAACTTTTCGCAAGCCGCCCAGCTTTTGGGGTATACGCAGTCTACAGTAACAACTCATATCCAGTTGCTGGAAAAAGAGTTGAATACACTATTGTTTGAACGGTTTGGCCAGCAAATCACGTTGACCGAGGACGGCCAACGCCTCTATGACTATGCGGAAAGAATCGTAAAGCTGGAAGATGACGCAAAAAATGCCTTAAACAAATCCAGCACTCCCCGCGGCCCGCTGATTATCGGCATGCCGGAGTCGCTGTGCGTTTACCAGATGCCGGCCCTGCTCAAGGAATACTGCACATTGTATCCCGACGTAGAATTGAACCTTAAATTTGGCATTAGCAGCGACTTTCGCCTTCTGCTGCGCAAAAACGTGATGGATCTCGCCTTCCTGCTTGAGCCGTCTGTTTTAGATGCTGACTTGGCCAGCACCTTATTATGGCCGGAGCCTATTGTTTTTGTCGCTTCTCCCGCCCACGCCCTTGCCGGCATGTCGGAGGTGGAACCCAAGCATTTTAACAATCAGACCTTCGTGCTTGTGGAAGCGGGCAGCAGCTATCGGGTTGCATTTGAAAAAATATTGGAAAAAGCCGGCATACATTCCAAAACAATATTCGAAGTCGGGCAAATACAGGCTGTCAAGCAATTGGTCATGCAAAACTTAGGCATAACGGTACTGCCGCTGGTATCCGTCCAAAAAGAAATAAATGCCGGTGAACTAGTAATGCTCCCCTGGCAGGGACCGGCCATCCAAATAAACGCCTTCTTAGTCCACCATAAAGACAAGTGGGTTAACTACCCTATGCGGGCATTTATTAAGCTTGTACGCGAACGGTTAATTAAAAGCTGAGGCTACCGGAAAAGGCAGCCTCATGCAGTTAAAGCCGGCTGCCACGCAGCCGGCTTTAACCAGTAATTTAGAGGATTTTCGACAAAAACGCCTGCGTTCTTTCTTCCCTGGCATTGGTAAAGATGGTCTCAGGCGTACCTTCCTCGACAATCCGCCCCTCATCCATAAAAATAACGCGGTCGCCCACTTCACGGGCAAACCCCATTTCGTGAGTTACAACAACCATGGTCATCCCTTCATTGGCCAGCGCCTTCATAACATCCAGCACTTCCTTGATCATTTCCGGATCAAGCGCCGACGTAGGCTCATCAAACAACATGACTTTGGGCTTCATCGCCAGCGCCCGGGCAATGGCCACCCGCTGCTGCTGCCCGCCGGAAAGCTGTTCGGGATAATTGTTGGCCTTATCTGACAGCCCTACCTTAGCCAGCAGGTCAAGCGCAATTTTTTCCGCTTCCGCTTGCGGCATCTTGCGTACCTGAATAGGCGCCAGCGTGATATTCGCGAGAGCCGTCATATGGGGAAACAGGTTAAACCGCTGAAACACCATGCCGACCTCGGCGCGCACTTTATTGATATTGGCTTCGCCGTTAAGCGGTATGCCGTCGACAATAATTTCGCCCTCGGAGGGCTCCTCCAGATAGTTGATGCAGCGCAGCAGCGTGCTCTTGCCCGAGCCGCTGGGGCCGATAATAACGACGACTTCCTGCTCGGCAATATCCAGGCTGACATTTTTCAGCACATGCAGCTTGCCAAATTTCTTATGCAGATTTCTAATGCTTATCATCGATTTTATACCTCCGCTCCAGGAAATCGACCAATCGCGAAATGGTAAAGGTCATAATCAAATAAATAAAGGCCACCGTCAGCCAAATCTCAAAAGAGCCGTACGTCCGGGCGATAATGAGCTGCCCGCGGCGGGTAAGCTCCTCAAAGCCGATGACCGAAACCAGGGAAGAATCTTTCAGCATGGCGATAAACTCGTTGCCAAGCGGCGGAATAATACGTTTAAAGGCTTGCGGCAGAATAATGAAGCGCATGGTCTGTGTCCAGCTCATGCCCAGCGAGCGCCCTGCCTCCATCTGGCCTTTATCGATCGACTGAATGCCCGCCCGAAAGATTTCAGCGACATACGCGCCGCTGTTGATGCTGCAGGCCGTAATCGCGGCAACAAACGGATCGATGCGAGTGCCGGTAACAATCGGCAGCGCAAAATAAATCAGAAAGATCTGCACCAATAACGGCGTGCCCCGGATAAAGTCGACATACATCGTTGCCAAAAGCTTGAGCGGCTTAATCTTCGACAACCGCGCCAGGCTGACAAACATACCGATTAAGAGACCGAAACCGACGCTCAGCGCGGTGATCTGAATGGTAACCCCCGCGCCCAGAAGCAATAGCGGAAACGAGCGGACAATCAGCTCGAAATCAAAATTCATGCGTCCCCACCCTTTTATCTTAGATAAATCAAGTTTCAGACCGTTCAGAAGCCCCCAGATGCTAGGAGAGGCGAGGAAGCGAGTGAAGACAGTACGTCCGCCGGGTCCGTCCAATGAAACTAGATCAAACAAAGCTATGGACGACTTTGAAAAAAGCTGGTTCATCAGAACGGGCGAACGAGCTCCCGCAGACTCGACAACGCAGATGGGGGTTTATCAACGGTCTGGGTTGCATAATAATACGCATTACGATTATATGCGCATCAGACAAACTGTGTCAATATATCTTGGGAAGTATACAACCGAAAACAAAAACGCGGCCGCAGCAGCCGCGCAGTTGTCTTATTGCATTTTTTTGCCAAACCACTTTTCGTGGATTTTGTCATACTCGCCGTTTTTCTTAATTTCTTCCAGCGCGTTATTCACTTTATCCGCCAGGTCTTTATTTTTCTTGGCGATGGCGATGCCGTACTCTTCAGCATTTAAGATTTCACCCACCGCTTTGGCGTCTTTGGCGCCGCCCTGGGCAAGGTAATACTGGTTAACCGGCAGGTCATTCACCACCGCGTCAACACCGCCGGCCTTGAGTTCGAGGAAGGCCTCAGAAGTGCTGTTGTATTCGCGCACCTTGGCATCCTTGATCTTTTTGGCTTCATCGGCGCCGGTTGTACCGATCTGTACGGCAATGCGCTTGCCTTCCAAATCTTTAAAAGTTTTAATTGTGTTGTTGTCGCTCTTCACGACAATAGAAAGGCCGGACTTGTAATAAGGCTTAGAGAAGGTCACTTTCTTGGCGCGCTCTTCCGTAATCGTCATTGCCGATGCAATAACATCAATCTGGCCGGCCTCCAGCGCCGGGATCAGCGCGTCAAAGCCCATGCTTTGAATTTGCATCTCGTAGCCCATCTGCTTGGCGATCGCTTTCATAAGATCAATATCGAAGCCGGTATATTCCTTGGTCTTTTCATCTTGGAACTCGAACGGGGGGAAGGTTGTCTCGGCACCCACTTTGAGCACCTTCGCCGTGGACGCGGACGGCTGCTGCGCACAGCCTGCCAGGCCCAAAGCCAGCACGGCCACAAGCAAAACAGCAATCACGCCAATTCTTTTAGTCATCTCCGGTTGCCTCCTAGCTTTAATTTACCCAATAATTATACACACTGATGTATACATTATTCAAAATCCATTTATGACGCTAAGCCGCGATTTAGCCGCATTTTTACATAATAAAAGCACGGTGCTTGACCGTGCTTTAAATAGCGGATTACTTACGGTTTTTTGCCAAACCATTTCACGTAAATTTTTTCATATTCGCCGTTTTTCTTGAGTTCATCCAAAGCCTTGTCGATCTTGTCGGCAAGCTCTTTGTTTTTCTTGGCGGTAGCGATGCCATAATCTTCGCTGTTCAGCGGCTGGCCGACAATCTTGGCGTCCTTGCCGCCGGCCTGGGTAATATAGTATTCATTTACCGGCAAGTCATTGACAACGGCGTCTACGCCGCCGGCTTTAAGCTCAAGAAAAGCCTCGGGAGCGGTGTTGAACTCGCGGATTTTGGCATCCTTGATTTTCTTCGCTTCGTCAGCGCCGGTAGTGCCGATCTGCACGGCAATTTTCTTGCCTTCGAGGTCTTTTATGCCTTTGATAGTATTGTTGTCGCTCCTAACCATGACCGAAATGCCGGACTTGTAGTACGGCTTGGAGAAATTGACCTTCTTGCCGCGTTCTTCGGTAATAGTCATCGCCGAAATAACGGCATCAATTTGGCCGGCTTCCAGCGCGGGAATTAAACCGTCAAAGCCCATGCTTTGAATTTGCACCTCATAGCCCATTTGCTTGCCGACGGCCTTCATCAGGTCAACGTCGAAACCGACATATTCTTTCGTTTTTTCGTCCTGGAACTCAAACGGCGCAAAAGCCGTATCCGAACCAACCTTCAAAACTTTTTTCGCAGCCGGAGCGTCTTTTTTCTCGCCGCCGCAGCCGGCCAGCCCGAGCGAAAGCACGAACACCGCCAGCGCTGCCAATGCAATCCATTTTCTGGACATGAAACCTACCCCCTAGTGGACAAATTTACAGTTGTAATTATACGGCTAAATCGTATAAATAATCAAGGTTTTTTTCATGTATACACAGAGGGGACGAAAATTCAGATCCAGAATTCAGAAGTCAGAATATAAAGTGCCTGAATTCAGTATTCAGAAGAAAGAAAGGACTTTCCTGTTCCCCTACATTCTGAATTCTGAATTCTGCCTCCTGACTACTGACTTCTGAATACCTGTCACCCCACTCCTCACAAAACAATTAAAGCCCGGATTGCTCCGGGCATAGTTACCGCTATGCTGGTATTTATTGATTTCTATTGGCTACAAAGCAGTCACGGCAATATATCGGACGGTCGTTGCGCGGTTTGAACGGCACTTGTGTAGTTACGCCGCATTGCGCACACACCGCTTCATGCATTTCGCGCTGCGGCGCTTGCGCTTCGCCGCCTTCACGGCTTCTCCGCTTCGCGTCTCTGCAGTCACGGCAGCGGGCAGGCTCGTTTTCAAAGCCTTTTGATGCATAAAATTCTTGTTCTCCGACAGTGAAAACAAAGTCTTTTCCGCAGTCCCTGCACTTGAGAGTCTTGTCCTGGAAGGCCATTAGTGAAATCCCCTCGCCATCTAAACTTTATTAAGGACCCTTGCTTAGCCGACCTGGTCTTTGCCCCCACACTCGCCTGCTGGAAGGTTCGCTACTAGACTACCGGTCCCCTCACTACTACTCCTCTCGGATTTTCCCGGCAGGACTTACTCCTAAGCCGCACCATGATCGAGACCACTTTGGCCTCTTACGTGGATCGTTTCGCCTGCGACTGGCATCGATTTTCAACCACAGACCTAAGCAATCAGGTTCTTACACTAAATTATAGCAACGACAGGCAGGAAAATGCAAGGAAAAACTGGTCTGGAACCACTGCGCGCTTGTGACTTGCGCCGGACGCTAGCGGCCGTAAGAGCGCTGAAAAATGCGCCTCTCCCGGGGAAGCCAGCGGTTGTCGCCGCACAGGCAAACATAGTCTGGCCGGCTGGCCGCCACCGTATAGATCATCTTCGCGCCGCAGCGGCAGCACACCCACATGCGGGCGGTCTGAACGCCGACCGGCTTTATACCGGCGGAATAGGGAAGCATCGCATCGCCTCCTGTCGTGTGGCATGTCCCTATTCCCAGTATATTTGTAATATTTTACCATATCAAGCAAAATATACCGACGATTTTGGTCATGATTTGACAAAATCGTCATTCCACTTCCATTCCTTCCGCCGCCAGCAGATGCCGCACGACTGCCATATGCTGGCGGGTACGCTCCGTCAGCGGCTGCTCCTTGCTTGTTTCGATAATAAACGCCGCGGCGCCTAAACGCGCGCCAAAATACCAGGCGCCGCTGCCGACAATCGGATGGCCGCCAAAGATAAACTTTTTGTATGGTTCGGCGATGATTTCATTTACGGCTTCGACTGCATCCAAGGCAAACATGGCGCTTTTATCATTGGGGGCGTATAGCACCGACTGGCCCAGGGACGTTTTATCCAGCTTGCGAAAAGTACGCGCCTCATGCAGATCAACAAACAGCGTCACGCCGTAGCGCTCGTAAACAGACACAACCGCAGCCGCCAGCCTCTCGGCCGGAGTTCCCTCGCCATTGCCGGGATAAGCCCGGTTGACATCGCCAATCTCGGGCAGGGTGCGTACCCTTTCCTGCAAAGCTAGACGGTTGACTTCCGGTATTATGATCAGCGTGCCGCGCTTCACCCGCAGGCTGCAAAGCTGCCTCGCCGCTGCCGCCCCCGCCGGTTCATTGCCATGCACGCCGCCGAGTACTAGAACTTTAGGCGTGTTTATGTCGCCTGTTGCCACATAGACCCTGGTAGCATAAGGGGTATCGGCAAGCAGTTCAAAGCTTTCCCAACCGGCCGCGCCGCAGGGAAGGGTCAGATAACATATGATAACAAGCACAAGGACCAGGACACGCATACGTTCACCTCTTGCCAGAGATTCAGATTCGCAATTTTCCTGATTATTCCTTCTACGATTGCAAAACGCGAGAGGAGATGGCCGCGTCCTTCGTCCCGCATTGACAAGGAAATGGTGTGCCCTCAGACAGTTACCGCATAGCAAGGCCGGCACTGGATCTACCCGTTGCCATCGCGAGCGGAGCATGGCGATCCAATGCGTATATAAAAGAAGAAGCTATGTACGCCTCTTCTTAAACGTTTTATTCGGCCGATCCGGCCGGCTGCCAGCTCCATCGCGCCATAGAGATCGAATGCAATGGTAGCGAGACAATGCATTATTGTATTCAGCCTTATCTTTTTTGGTACCGCTTTACCAAGCCAGCATAAAATTCTTCCATCATACGCGACCGTTCTGCAATCTGAAGATTAATTCCGACCTGATTGCATAATCCACTAAATAATGCGTTCGCTTCAGGATTGGACACATAAATAACGGCAGGCTTCCGGCCTGATTCGAGAATTAGCCTGATAACCGCACTTAAGAACATATGCCCTTCTGTTTCCGTATTCCGAATTGTTTCCGCGGCTAGTATCGCCCCTGTTTCCTTATTCAGCAGTATGCACATCCTGGGGAAATAGGGCCGGCCTTCATCCCGCACCGGTACCGGCAGATAAAATATACCGGCCTCTGCTTTATATTTCGCGTTACTTTTAATATTTTTCAGCCTGTGCACTAATACCTCATCCTGCAGCCTGAACACAGTATAAGCTAAGTTGCAAGGCGCCGGACTGAGGTAGCTGTCTGTCCATTTAGCAGCGCCGCCGTTATCCTTTTGCATCACCCGAACCAGAAATTCATCTTTCTTTGCATATAAACGCTGCTTGCTTTCACGGCAGCGCAGCGAAACTTCCAGGGCCTGCCGAAGAATATGCGTCAATGTCCGGCACTGACTGGAATTGATAAACCACGGATATAAACCCGGAGAGTGATCACGGAACTGCGGCCATTGATTTCGCCCTCGAAACTTGAGCCCCAGTGATTTTATAACCTGCAGATCCTCTTTGTCCAGCATCTCCCGGTTTTCGAAGGAACACTGCAGGCAATTTTGCTCGTAAAGCACGTCGGGAGAAAACTTTTTACCATTGCTATGCATAATTTTCAGCAAAACCTCTAATCCCGGCGTTCCACGGTAAGCCACAATGCCGAAGTGAGTGCCGGCAGCACCCATAATGCTGCAGTAATATATCTCTTCTGTTTCCGGACACTGCACACCGAAAATATCGCAATCGTCCATCCAATCCC
>JAOACF010000059.1 GCA_026417995.1 Negativicutes bacterium | reverse complement strand
GCCTGCATCCGCTTCACGGATTCGCAGGCTTTCTCCTCACGCCGCCGGTCAAGGCCGGATAAATTCCTGAACCACATAGACCGAAGGGCCGTCATAACGCACGCCGATGCCTACTTCGGTATAATTGGGGTTCAATATATTGGCGCGGTGGCCGGGACTGTTCATGAAAGCTATTTCCGCAGCTTCAACACTGCGGTTAATCGCCAGATTTTCGCCGGCATAGCTGTAGCGGATGCCATACTGCCGCATCCGGTCGAAAGGCGACTGTCCCTCGGGATTATAGTGAGAAAAATAGTCACGATTAATCATGTCCTGAGCGTAATTGCGGGCTAGGAGCACCAGGTTAGGATTTACCTTGAGCGCCGGCAGGCCGTTCAGCGCACGGTCCGCATTCAGCAGACTGACGGCTTTTTGCTCGTCGGCAGTCAATCCCGAGTAGGAACCGGACGGAGCAGGCGCCGGCTGGGCGGGGGCGGCAGGCTGTGTACCTGCGGCAATAATTATGGGCTTGGTTGTTTGGACCGTCTGGTTTGCCGGCGGCGTAGGCGCGGCCGGAGCGGGAGCAGGCGCCGCTTGGTCGGGGGCCGCTGTGGCCGGCGCAGGCGACTTGCCGCCGGACTTGCCGCCTTTTAAGACGGCGAAGAGACCAATGGCCAGCAACCCGCCGGCAATGGCGTTATCTATCTTGCCGCCGCTTTCAATGCTTGTCCCTTCTTCCTCCGGGCTTGCCGCGTACGCAGCGGCAGTGAATGCGCCGCCGAAAGATGTGGCAATGAGCGAAAAGATTAAAAGGCTCATGATGATTTTAACGGAAAATTTACTCTTCATCACGCGTGATTAACCACCTTTCACAATTAGCTCGGCTCCACTCACTACGGCGTACTATATTCGCCCGTTTGCGGCGTTTTCCTGTCAAATGCAGCGTGGTAATGTTTGCATAAAAAAGACGCGATCTTCGCGTCTTTCGGTCTGTGCCTATGCTTTAGTAAGGGCTTTTCGGCATCCCATAGCGGAATTTGCCGCGCGTTTCGATGCCGCCTACGCCCTCAATCCCGGTTACCGAGGCCGTTATGGCTTCATTGATGTCCACCGTCTTGTTAATCGGCGTAAAGGCAACCTTTTCGGCAATGAAAACAGGATCATAGGCATGGATAAAAATGCGGGTAGGCGAACTGGCATAGTTGGCGCCTGCCGCCAGAATCGCTTCAAAGTAAGACTGGCAGGCCCCGGCAAAGATAACCAAGTCATCCTTGGCCGGACGCACCGAGCGCGCGTTAAGGGTGGATTGAATATAATACTTGGAGTTGCGGTAGCTGTTGATATCCCGGAAGTCTTTTTTGCCGTTGCCAATTAGGGCGTCATGACCGGTTACCACCAGGATGTCCGGCTGGTGTTTTTTCAATAAATCAATGACGCATTCAGGCTGTTTGGCCTCGGCGATATGTTCTCCCACCGCTTCGATGTGCAGCTGGCTGTAAGTCTTCAGGCACATGCGGAGGTATTCTTCATCCCCGTCAAGATGCAGCACCTTGCCGGGGACATCAAAAGGGACGTACTTTTTAGCAGCATCTCCCCGGTAGAGCTCGTTTTTCTCCCGCTCCAAATCCCGCCGGCTCATGACTCGCCTGAGGGTATCGGCGTGCATGGCCTCCATTTTTTTGATCTCATCCCGCAAGTACTCAGCGTCAATCTCCTGTATGTCTTCAAGCGGAGCATCAGCGACCAGCCGGTAATGCAAGCCTTTTAAATAGGCGACATCCCGGCCTTCTTCCCGGTAAATATCGACAATCTTAAAAATTATATCCCCGCCATGCGATTTGCGCACAACCAGATCTCCCACCTTTAAAGCCATGACCGTTCCTCCCCCTTTTACCTTACTACATACTATGTGGGGGTATAAATGTTTGCCACGGTTAGGGCTCTATTTCGCCTGCCCCTCGGGTTAAAATTGCCGGCTTTGCGCAGTAGCAAAGACCCTGTCCTGACGATATACTGTAGTAAGCCCGCTTGAGACCGGACCTTGGTCACAGGTAGCAATGCACTCGAACCTGAGGTGAAGGCTCAATGATTACTGTAGTCGTACCAGCAAAGAACGAGGCGGGACGCATTGCCACCGTACTGCAAAACTTGGGCACTCTGCCGGTAGATCATATTATTCTCGTCGCGAACGGCTCAAAAGATACTACCATGCAGGAGGTACTGCAACTGCGTCTGCCAAAGCTTCAGATCCTTTATTTCCATGAATGTTTGGGGATTGACGCACCGCGGGCGGTCGGGGCAAAAGCAGCCTTGTCACTAGGCAGCGACGTTGTCGTATTTGTCGACGGCGACATGGTCGGCACCTTCAGCGAAAACCTGATGGAACTTGTCGACGGCGTGCTGCTCAAACACCTGGATATGGCGCTAACCAACTGCTACCCCTCGCAGCCCCGGCATATTGAACGCTACAATCCCACCTTTCAGTGGCGCCTTAATCTCAACAAAGAACTGGGGTTAGAAAAAAAAATCGGCCTGGCTACGCCCGCCCATGGGCCCCATGCGATTTCGCGGCGTCTGTTAGAAACCCTGCCGTTGCGTGAACTCGCAATTCCGCCTGTTTCCCTGGCACTTGCCAGGATGCACAAACTTAAGATTGATGTCGCAACCACCATTCCCCACTACCGCTTAGGCTCTTCCATCAAAAACCAAATTCATACCAATAAGATTATCGACACAATCGTAGGCGACTGCCTCGAAGCGATTGCAACCTTTCACAACCAGCCCCGTACCAGGCAATGGCAAGGGCGAACTTACTTAGGCTATCATCCGGAACGACGTTTTGATTTAATCGAACACTTTTTAAGCGGAAAACCCTGCTCTGATTAGGGCAGGGTTTTAATTTGCCTTTAGTTTTTCCCAGGCGTTGGCGACCGCGGCAAATTCGTCAAGCGTCATTGTCTCACCGCGCCGCGCCCCGTCAATACCCGCAGCATTCAGTATCGCCGCCACTATGTCAGTCGGGATGCCGGCGCCTTTAAGCGCATTGTTCAGCGTTTTGCGGCGCTGAGCAAAAGCCGCTTTCACCACGCGGAAAAACAGCTTTTCATTGACTGCCACCGGGGGCTTTTCTCTGACCACACAGCGTATGACGGCAGATTCCACGGCCGGAGGCGGGATAAAGGCGGCCGGCGGTACATTGAGCACAATCTGCGGCTCGGTATAATACTGCACGGCAACCGATAACGCCCCGTATTCCTTGCCGCCCGGCGCGGCCGCCATCCGCTCGGCCACTTCCTTTTGCACCATGGTCACCAGAACTTCGATCGGCAACCGGTCTTCCAGCAGCTTCATGATGATGGGCGTCGTAATATAGTATGGAAGATTGGCCACGACTTTGCAGCTTTTTGCCGCTATTTCCCGGGAAATGTCGACTTTGAGGATGTCACCGTGAATGACGCGGACATTCTCGTACCCTGCCAGCGTTTTCGCCAGCACGCCGATGAGCTGTCGGTCCAGCTCAACTGCCACAACGTGTGCGCCCGCTTCGGCCAAACCCTGGGTAAGCGTGCCGATGCCAGGGCCGATCTCCAGCACGGCGTCCCCCGGCTTGACGCCGGCCGCCCGGACAATGTCGGCGACTACCTGTTCGTCAATCAGAAAATTTTGGCCCAGTTTTTTGCTCATCTGTATGCCGAAAGCTTTTAAAATATGCAGTGTAGTCTCGCGTTTGGCGATTACAGGTCGAATCACGTTTTCTCCTCCAATCCCGCTACAGCCCGGGAGAATTCTTCGCGAGTAACGCCGTAATTGTTAAGGCGCGTCAAAAAACCTTTGGCGTTAGTGAACCCGATGCCGAGCGCTTCACCCAGCGCAGCGCGCCTGGCAGCCGCATCCCGCGTCCCGGTTAGCCGAGCGGCAATAATATCCTGCCAGGAAAACTCGTTGCCGGGCTGCAAATCGTGGGTGCGCACTTTCGCCAGCGCCGAACGTATGGCGTCGGGCGACGCCTGCTCAATGCCGATATCTTTGTTGGCGAAAGCCGCTTCCCGCGGCACGAAGGCGTGCCTGGCCGCCGGAAAGCGTTCGGCTAAAAACCGGCGGATACGCTCGCCGGCACTGTCCGGATCAGTCAGTATAATAATGCCGCGCCTGGTATAAGCATGCTCAATCTGCTTCAGGGTATGCGGGTGCAGATTAAAGCCGAATGTAGCGATGCAGTCGGCGTCGACCGCCCGTTTTACCGCCGCAATGTCTTGCTTGCCTTCGACGATGATGACTTCCTTAATCATTAGCTTTTCCCTCATCACATGATGCATGAGAAACACGCGGGATTTTCCCGCGTGTTTCCAGTTAATCCGCAATTACGTATACTTTAATCATTCTGCGGCCAAAATTCCAGGCCTCATGCTCATCCTCAACACAGAGGTCAATCTTATTGCCAATGATCGCCCCGCCGGTATCGGCGGCCAGGGCTAAACCATAGCCAGGAATATACAGCCGCGTCCCAAGCGGAATAACGCGCGGATCAACCGCCACCAGTCCCCGGCGCGCCGGTATGCCGCTGAAGGTAAGTCCGTGCGGCTCACCGTCAGTCGGCAAATACGCAGTTGCTTCCATCAGCATGACCCGGCTAAAGCGCAGTGTGCCGCGATATGTGCTCACTGTCTCGCGCGTACCGACATGGATAATCTGCGGCTTAGGCTCTGCGATAATCTTTTCGGTTAAAATTTCGCTGGCTACCTCAATTCCGTCTTCATAGCGGACTCTCACGGTAGCTAGTTTGCGGCCGTCGGCGCCCTCTGCGAAAACGCCTTCAATGCCCTTCTCCAGCATGCCGTCCTGCTGCCGCACCACCGGTCTTGGCACAGGCAGCTCCCGCACCTCAACCTTTTCGGCAACATTGACCACTTTGATCTCAATATTGGGCGTTGGCCTGACGTTTTCCCCCGGAGTTGTTTTCGTTGTTTTCGGAATGCCTAGTGCATCCACAACCTCCCTCACTGTCGGTTTACCGGTAAGCACTACCTCTGTCCGGCCGTTATACAGCACGGTAACCGGAACTGCCCGAAACACTTCAATGGTGACAGGTTCGCCGGATTTTCCGCCCGGCGTCACCCGGTATTCGTCCTTCGGGCCAAGATAGATGCCTGCTTGAGCCAATATTTCTTCAGGGCTGTTATGTATTGATCTTGTATGAATAGTTTTTCCGTCGGCTACGATATGAACTTTTTTATTTGCCCAAACAAAACCGGTCACTACGAGTGAGATCAGAAGCAGTGCGAGCAGCACCAGGGCCCTGCGCCCGCTCAGGAATTTCCTGAGTTTAGCGGGGTTAATGGGCTCCACTTCCCTCATGTAGCTCCTCCTTTCCAAATTGCTCCAGAATTATATCATGTAAGGATCGAGTTGTCAAATTGTACAAACTTTTCCTTATACGCTAATTCTTTCCCAAATTCGGACGGGCTATACATCGGCGCGGTTTGGCGCATGCCTGGGACATTATCTCTGGCCGTGCTATACATGGCATAGAGGATTTTGTCAATGCTTCATGGAATTTCTATCGCAAGTTTTAAAAGTATATTACCAAGGAAATGATGATAATATCATCTGTCGCTTTACCGCTGCACTGTGGCGGAGGAGGAAAAAATGAAAGATTTACTCAATAAAATTGACCGCCTCCAACAAGAAATAAACCGGCACCGTCCTTTTGACGAGCCAATGCTGAGCCAGCTTAAGTCCTATTGTCGCATTTTCACTCATTAAGCAGAACTTATTTACCGAGCAGGATATTTTAGCATTACACCGGCTGTTTTATCGCCAAATTGACGAAAACCAGGCAGGTTGTTACCGCCGCCGGCGGGTATTTACAGCGGCTCGCAGTATGCTGTTCCGGATTGGCCAGAAATTCCACAGCTAATATTAGAGTGGTTAAAGCATTTGCCCGAACAACACCAAAAGCTGCATCCGGTAGAGTTTGCCGCTGAAGTTCATAAGGATTTTGTGTTTATTCATCCCTTTGTTGACGGCAATGGCCGAGTGGCCCGATTGTTGACTAACCTTGTATTGCTTCAGGCCGGATACTTAATCGTCATAATTCCACCCATAACCAGGGCAGATTATATCAGCAGCTTGGAAAAGGCTCATACCGATGCCTCGGCCTTCCGGCAGTTTATTGCTGCAAGGGTGCTGGAGACGCAAAAAGATTATCTGCGGCTGCTTAAATAACGCAAAGGCTGGCTGCATAGCAGCAGAAACTGATGAAATAAAAAAGGGGCCCGTCCCCTTTTTTATTGTTTGCGCTTAATTGATGCCGAATAATCTGCGGGCGTTGGCAGTTGTCGCTGCCGCGAGCGCCTCCGGTTCGATATTGCGCAGGCGGGCGATTTCTTCGGCCACCAGGCGCACGAACGCCGGCTCGTTGCGCTTGCCGCGATGCGGCTGCGGCGTAAGATAGGGACAATCGGTTTCGATCAGCAGCCGCTCCAGCGGAACCTGGCGGGCGATTTCCTTTAATTTTGCCGCATTGGCAAAGGTAACCGGACCGGCGATCGATATGTAATAGCCCATTTTCAGCACTTCCCGCGCCATCTCCAGGCTGCCGGAAAAGCAGTGGAAAACGCCGGTCAGTCCGGTCCCTTCCTTTTTAACCAGCGACAGCACGTCGGCATGAGCGTCGCGGTCATGAATGATAATCGGCTTGTTGGTCTGGCGGGCCACATCAAGCTGCCGGATAAATACCTTTTGCTGGATATCGCGCGGCGAATGGTCATAGTAGTAATCCAGCCCGATTTCGCCGATGGCCACCACTTTGGGCAGCGCCGCCCATGCCGCCATTTGCTCGTAGTCATCTTTCACCGCCTCTTTGGCGTCATGCGGATGAATGCCCACGCTGGCATAAACTCCGGGATACTTCGCCGCAAGCTTTATGGCGCGCCGGGATGAATCCATATCCGCCCCGGCGTTCAAAATCTCCGTCACCCCAGCCGCCGCCGCCCGGGCAATAATTTCATCGCGCTCGCCTTCAAAGCGTTTGTCATCTAAGTGTGCGTGCGAATCGAAAAGCATCTAGCCTACCTCGTATCAGTTTATTCCAAATACCATATATTTTTTCTGTGTCTTTATACCATACACCACAGCCTGCGCCTTGCGCCTTTACCCGCTACTTGACTTTGCTGCCGGGAGGCATCTCCGGCGCCTCCACCAGCACCAGTTTGTCGCCTTCGGAAGCTGCCAGCACCATGCCGCGCGACTCGATGCCGCGAATTTTCGCCGGCTTCAGGTTGACAATCATTACGACGTTGCGGCCGACTAACGCTTCCGGCGCATAATGCTTGGCGATGCCGGAAACAATGGTGCGCCGCTCTGCGCCCAAGTCGACTTCCAGCTTTAAGAGTTTGTCCGCGCCCTGCACCTTTTCGGCGGCGACCACTTTCGCCACCCGCAGATCCATCTTGGCAAATTCATCAATACTTACTTCCGGCACTACGGGGACGACAGGCGCTGGCTTGGCCTCAGCCACGGGCGCGGCCTCAGCAGCAGGTTCGGGCTTGTCCTCGATGCGCGGGAAAATAGGTTCCGGCTTGGTCACCCGCGTGCCGGCAGCCAGCTTGCCCCAGCTTTTTGCGTCAGACAGCCGCATAGCGGCAAAGTTGCCGGCAATGCCGAGCTGCGCCCAGATCTTCGGCGAAGTCGCCGGCGTGAACGGCGAGATGAGAATGCTGACAATGCGCAGCGTTTCAGCCAGATTGTAAAGCACTGTGTTGAGCCGTTCCTTTTTCGCCGGGTCTTTCGCCAGCGCCCAGGGTCCGGTCTCATCAATATACTTGTTAGTACGGCTGATCAGCGCCCAGACGGTTTTAATCGCTCCGTTGATATCCATCTGCTCCATGGCTTTTTCATACTCGGCCGCCGTGTTTTGCGCCAATTGCGCAAGCTCGCGGTCGATTTGCTCCGGCTCGCCCGGCGCTTCGATTACGCCGCCGTTAAAGCGGCCGATCATGCTCAGCGTGCGGTGAAGCAGGTTGCCCAGGTCGTTGGCCAGGTCGGCGTTAATGCGGTTAATCAGCGCGTCGCGCGAGAAATTGCCGTCAAGTCCCAGCGTGATTTCGCGCAGCAGGAAATAGCGGATAGCGTCGGCGCCAAATTCCTCGATGAGCGCCAGTGGATCAATCACATTGCCTTTGGATTTCGACATTTTGTCGCCTTCCACGACCAGCCAGCCGTGTCCGTACACCATCTTGGGCAACTCTACGCCCAGCGCCATTAATATGACCGGCCAGATGATGCTGTGGAAGCGCACGATTTCCTTGCCTACCAAATGGATGTCGGCAGGCCAGTACTTGGCGAATTTTTCCCGGTCATGGAGGTACCCGGCGGCGGTTATGTAGTTGGTTAGCGCATCAAACCAGACGTAGACAACATGCTTGGTATCAAACGGCACAGGGATGCCCCAGTCGAAGGTGGTGCGCGAAACGCACAAATCTTCCAGTCCGCCTTTGATAAAGTTGATCATTTCGTTGCGCCGCGAGGTCGGCTGAATGAAGTCGGGATTCTCTTCAATATAAGCCAGCAGGCGATCCTGATATTTGGACATGCGGAAAAAATAGCTTTCTTCTTTTAACAGCTCGACGCTGCGCCCGCAGTCGGGACACTTGTTATCTACCAGTTGGCGCTCCAGCCAAAAGGTTTCGCAGGGCGTGCAGTACCAGCCTTCATATGCCGATTTATAGATATCGCCCTGCTCATAGATTTTTTGAAAAATGGCTTGTACGACTTCCCGGTGCCGCACTTCAGTGGTGCGGATGAAATCGTCATTGGACACCAGCAGCTTCTCCCATAAATTCTTAAACGAAGCCACAATCTTATCCACATACTCAATGGGCGTTACCCCTGCTTCCCTGGCTTTGCGCTCAATTTTTTGGCCATGCTCGTCCGAGCCGGTAAGAAAGAACACATCATAATCGGCCAGGCGTTTATAGCGGGCAATGGCGTCGGCTACCGTCGTGCAGTAGGCATGACCGATATGCAGCCTGTCACTAGGGTAATAGATAGGGGTGGTGATGTAAAATGTTTGCTTTGCCATGCTGATCCTCTCCTTGGTCGCCAAAATCTGACTTTATCAGAACTGTCGAAGCCCTGCCGCACTGCAAGCGACACAGCTATTTCGACATAATTATCGCCACAGTTACACATTAAAGCCATTTTTGGAAAATAACTCAGTTTTTCCCAATAAATGGATTGACAACCTTTGTCACATTTGGTATTATTTAGTTGGACAGTTTTTGTCGAATAATGTTGTTGAGGGGAGAAAACATATTATGAAATCAACCGGTATTGTACGCAAAGTGGACGAACTGGGCCGGGTAGTCATTCCCATCGAACTGCGCCGCACCCTTGATATTGAAGAGAAAGACGCGCTTGAAATCTATGTGGACAGCGACCGGATCATTCTTCGGAAATATGAGCCGGCCTGCGTATTCTGCGGCAACGCTGATGAAATCACCAATTTTAAAGGCAAAAACATTTGCCAGGAATGCCTTAACGCCATGTCGGACAAAAGGACTATTTAAGGTTAACAGCCGCCTGGTATACGTCGCGTTTGGACAGCCCTCTGTCCGACGCGACTTTTTTTATGGCTTCCTTCTTGGACATGCCGGCGGCAACCAGCGCGGCCACCGCCTCGACCGGAGAGCCGGCCCAAGACGCTTCCTCGCTATGGTCTTCGCTTGTCGCCGAGCAGCCGGCGATAATCAGGGTAAACTCCCCGCGGGGCTGATTGGTGGCAAAGTGCGTCCGGATGGCACTTAGCTTGCCCCGGATAAACTCTTCGAATACTTTGGTGAGTTCACGCCCGGCGACTGCGTCCCGATCGCCGAAAGCCTGCTCGATTTCCGCCAATGTCGCCACAATGCGGTGCGGCGCTTCGTAAAAAATCAGCGTATACGGATGCCCTGCCAGCTGCGCCAATACTTCGCGCCGCTTCTTAGCCGTCTTGGGCAAAAAGCCCGCAAAGGTGAACATCGTTGTATCCAGTCCCGAACAGACCAGCGCGGTTAAAGCGGCGTTGGCGCCGGGCAGCGGCACAACGGGAATCTTCGCGGCAATTGCCAACCGCACCAGATCCGACCCCGGGTCGGAGATGCCGGGCATGCCGGCGTCGCTGACAACGGCGACACTTTCGCCGTTCTCCAGGCGGGCTATGAGTTCCGGCCCGCGCTCGGCTTTGTTGTGCTCATGATAGCTAATTAGCGGCGTATGTATGTCAAAATGATTAAGCAGCTTGCGCGTATGGCGGGTGTCTTCCGCCGCGATCACTGCCACTTCCCTGAGGGTTCGTACCGCCCGGAAAGTCATATCCTCCAGGTTGCCGATGGGCGTTGGGCATAGGTATAAAGTTCCGGGGTTGATCATATCGCCACACTCACTCGCTCTTGCTGTAATACGCAATGATTTCCTCGGCATACCGGCCGTCGGGACCGTAAACTTCAAGCGGCGGCAGCACGTCCAGGCCGGGCCGGGCACCCCGCACCCCTTCAACAAGCAACATATTCGGCTTTTTACCCCGGCGCGGCTGGACTAACCGCAGCCGCTTCGGCTCGATGCCCTGGAGACTCATTGCCTTTAAAATTTCGGCCATCCGCTCGGGCAGATGCACCATCGCGAACCGGCCGCGGTATTTCACCAAATAACGGGCGGCGGCCAGCACATCGTCCAGACTGGCAGTCAGTTCATGCCTGGCCGCAGCGTGACGCTCGTTGTCATTGAGATAGCCTTGTCCAACCGGGCGGTACGGCGGATTGCAGACCACCAGGTCCCACACGCCTGCCGGCAAGACATGCTTTAGTTCGCGCATATCCCCCCGGACAATGGCAACTTTCGTGCCCAAGCCGTTTAACCGCACACTGCGCTCGGCCATTGCCGCAGCGGCCTGATCGAGTTCCACGCCGGTGACACGGCCCGCGCCGCGCGCAGCAAGCAGCATGGCGATCACGCCGGTGCCTGTGCCTAAATCCACGGCGCTCCAGCCGGGGCGCAGTGAGGCGAAATGCGCCAGCAGCACGGCGTCAAGCGAAAAGCAGAAATCACGCCCGTGCTGAATGATTTTCATATTATTAATGATCAGATCGTCAATGCGTTCGCCGGGATACAGTTCAACCGCATCCATAGGCTACTCTTTTTCCACGATCTCTTCCCAGGGAATTTCCAGCTGTTTGCCGTCCTTGAGAAGGATCATCGCGGTCCGCTTGGCGCCGTTTACGTAATGCACTTTGCCCTCGCCCTCGACGGTTATCACTTCCGCCCCCAAGTCAGGCGGCCCCTGGCGTTTGCAGCAGGAGCCGTAGCAATCGCTTTCGTACTTTAGACAGCACATTAAGCGGCCGCAAATACCCGAGATTTTCATGGGATTGAGGGATAGATTCTGATCTTTGGCCATGCGAATGGATACCGGCTCAAAGTCGCCTAAAAACGTCGAGCAGCACAGGGTACGGCCGCAGCAGCCAATACCGTTCATCATTTTCGCTTCGTCTCTGACGCCTATTTGCCTTAGTTCGATGCGGGTGCGGAAAACGGCCGCCAAGTCTTTGACCAGCTCGCGAAAGTCAATGCGCCCTTCCGCGGTAAAGTAAAAGATAATTTTATTAACGTCAAATGTGAATTCGACATCCACTAGCTTCATCGGCAGGTTATGTGCGGCAATCTTCTGCTCGCACACCCGAAACGCATCCTTCTCTTTCTGACGGTTTTCGCGCACCTTAGCGGTATCCTCAGCGGTAGCCTTACGCAAAACCGGCTTGAGCGGCGTGACAATATCCTTGTCATCCACTTGCCGCGGCCCAATTACCACACTGCCGTACTCAAGTCCCCGCACCGTTTCGACAATCACGTTATCGCCAGAAACAATGGGCAGCGTTCCCGGGTCAAAGTAATATATCTTACCGGCTTTTTTAAACCGGACTCCAACTACTGTTTGCAACGGGTTTCCCCCCTTTATACAAGTCAATCAGCCTTAGACAAAGCGCCTCGATCGCCAGCCGCGTATTGGCGTTGCCGGCAATTGCCCGCTCGGCCTCCCGCACCTCCCGATAGGCGCCTGACAGAGTTTGTTCGTCCCAGTATCCCGCCATATGCCGCAGCTTTGCCAATATATCCACACTGAGAACCAGCCGGGTATCGTCACCGTTTCTAACAACGGCCATGTCGCGGATCAGACAGCCCAAATGGCGTAACAGCTCGAGCACAACTTTGTCATCGCGCTCATTGAGGGCTGCGGCTATATCCAAAATCGCTTGCAGCGAAGCGCCGGGCAGCGTTGCTAAAAGTGCCAGCGCTTCATCCCGGCTGTTAAAGCCGTCCGGCGCGGCAAGGCTGAGCGCCAGCCCCACCCTGCCGCCGCTCAGCCTTGCTGCGGCAGCCGCCCGTCGGGCTTCTACCCCTCTGCCGGTAAGCACTGCCTCCAGCAGCGGTGCCGCAACCGGCTGGAAACGGTATAAGCGGCACCGGGAAACAATCGTGTCCGGCAGCCGGTACCGCTGACTGGCCGTTAAAATAAACACCAAATAGGCCGGCGGTTCCTCCAGCAGTTTCAGGAGGCTGTTCGCGGCCTGTTCGGTCATGGTCTCGGCGTTATCAATAATGCATACCCGGTATTCGCTCAGGCAGGGGGCAAGCGCCATCTCGCGCTGCATCGCCCGCACCTGATCAATCTTGATGTTTTGGCCTTCCGGGCTGAGGGTAATCAAGTCAGGATGCGCGCCGCTCGTCAACTGGCGGCAGGAAGGACAACTGCCGCAAGCTTCTCCCGTTCTGCTCTCCCGGCACAGTATCGCCGCCGCCAGAATACCGGCAACCGTAAACTTGCCAACGCCGGCAGCCCCCGTGAACAGCATGGCATGCTGCAGTTTGCCGCTCTCAAGCATGCGCCTTAAGGCGGCAATATTCGCCTGATGTCCGACAATATCGCGCCACTTCATGAGTATAGATCCACCAGCATGCCGCGCACGGCATCAAGTTTCTCCAAAATAGCCAGTTGGCGCTCCTGTCCCTGCCGGACATCCTCGGTGAGGGAGGCCAGCGTATCATCTATTTGCTTAATAATGGTAAACATCTTCTGTCGGCCATGCCGGTCCCAGCCTGTCTGCGATTGCAGGCTGTACATATTGCCGACTGCTTCGCCGACAAATTTGCGCACAAGCTCACGGTATGCCTTCAGCTCAGAATAGGTCGGCGCTTGGGACAGCCGTTTTCCCTGTGCCGTAATATCTGCCAGGAGAGACTGCAAGCGCTCTTTGGCCTGCTTATCCGCAGCCTTCATCAATTCGGCGGCAAAAAAGCCGTTGGTTCTGTCGGTTTTACCGCCGCCCTCCCGGTCAGCCAGCGGCGGCAGCGCCGAGGTGCCCATTTTGCTAATCTTCATTGTCACTCCTACCAATCACGGACAATCTTTCTAAGTGCCGGCGAAAAGATAAAACCCAGTGCTTTTAATTATACTGGGTTTTACGCAAATAATCAAATTCTGGAATTTTTGCGCTGAAATTTATGCGATCATGCGTAAAACAGCCTGCCTTGACTCAAGGCAGGCTGTCCGATTGCTTATGTTTCACCGCAGGATTTGCGCACTATGAGCTGTGGTTTATAGGTGACAACCGCCGGTTTGCGTGCAGCCTTGCCGGCGGTGAGCCTTTTTATCAGGACCGCGGCCGCTTTTGCTCCCATCTCGTAGGCAGGCTGCGCGACAACGGTGACGGGCGGATCGATGAGCGCCGCCCAGTCCCAGTCATCAAAACCAATTACTGCCATGTCGCGGGGAACGGCAATATTAAGTGCTTTCAAAGCTTTGATTATCGCCATTGTTACCAGATTATTCGCCCCGAAGACAGCCGTGGGCCGCAAGATGCCACGCGCCACAAGCGCGCGCATGTGGAACGCAATCCGGTCTTCCGCCGCCTCAGTCTCGATCAGCAGCTCAGGATCAAACTCAAGGCCGTGCCTCGCCAGCGCTTCCTGAAAGCCCAAGACGCGATCTTCACGCGGACTTATATTGCGGTAAGGCAGTGTGAACATTGCAATGCGGCGGTGACCCAGCTTGACAAGATGATCAACCGCTTGCCGCGATCCGTCCCGCCCATTTACGGCGATTGTATCGCAGGCGGCTTCCGGCGCCTTGCGGTCAATCAGCACTACGGGCGTATGGGCGCAAACTTCCCGGATCAGCGCGTTATTGCTGCCGGTAGTGTTGATGATCAGTCCATCCACCTGCTTGGCCAGCAGCATTTCAATATATTCCTTCTCCTTGTCCGGCTTGTCATCCGCATTGCAGAGGATAAGATTCATGCCGGCTTTCTGGCAGCAGTCCTCTGCGCCGCGGATGATAGTCGTTGAGAACGGATTTAAGATATTGGCGACAATGGCGGCAATAGTATGCGTCCGTTTCTGCTTGAGGCTGCGGGCTAAAGCATTGGGCCGATAGTCTAGTTCCGCAATCACGGCGGCAATCCTGGCCCTGGTTTCAGGGCTCATCGCTTCAAATTTTTCATTCAGATAACAGGAAACCGTGCTTTTCGATACACCCGCTTTAGCAGCCACTTCATTAATGGTCACCGGCATAACCTGCATTCCGCCCTTCCGCCTGCGGCGCTGCCCGCTGCAGACACAGTTTACCGCTGGACGCGGCCGGAGCCGTCACCAGCCATCAGCGTCTTGACCTCGCTGACAGTAACATGGTTATGGTCGCCTTCAATGCTATGCTTGAGACAAGAAGCGGCAACGGCAAACTCCAGCGCATCCTTGTCGTCATAGCCGCTCAGCATAGCGTATATCAAGCCGCCGGCAAAGGAATCGCCGCCGCCGACCCGGTCAACGATATGAATGGGATAGTTGCGGGAGAAATGGTATTGGTCGTCTTTGTAAAGCATTGCCGCCCAATTGTTATCAGAAGCGGAAATGCTGCCGCGCAGCGTAATCGCCACTGCTTTGAAGCCAAAGCGCGCTTTGAGGTCATGGGCAACTTTCTTGTAACCATCATGGCTTAACTGCCCGCCTGCAATATCGGTGTTTTCCGCTTTAATGCCAAATACCTTTTCGGCATCCTCTTCATTAGCAATGGCAATATCAACATAGGGCATATAGTGGGCCATAACCTTGCCGGCTTTTTCGCTGGTCCACAGGTTTTTGCGGAAATTAAGATCGCAACTGACCGTCAGTCCCGCCGCTTTTGCCGCCTGACAGGCTTCCAGCAGGCACTCCGCCACGCTGTCTCCCAGCGCCGGCGTAATCCCTGTGAAGTGGAACCAATCCGCGCCGGCAAAAATTTTCTCCCAGTCAAAGTCGCCCTTCTTAGCCTCGGAAATAGCCGCATGCGCCCGGTCGTAAACGACTTTGGACGGGCGCTGGGAGGCTCCCTTTTCCAAAAAGTAAATGCCCAGGCGCTTACCGCCCTTAAGCATATACCGGGTATCAACGCCATAGCGGCGCATCTCGTTAATAGCCGACTGGCCGATCGGATTATCAGGCACCTTGGTGACAAAGGCTGCGTCCAGGCCGAAGTTGGCCAAAGAAACCGCGACATTGGCCTCGCCGCCGCCGTATACCGCTTCAAAAGACTGCGCCTGCTCAAAACGGAGATATCCGGGAGGCGCCAGACGAAGCATAATTTCGCCAAAAGTAATAACTCTTGCCATTATTCTCTCGCTCCTTGCATTGTGTTATGAGGAAGTCAGGAGTCAGAATTCAGGAGTCAGTATGATACTCGTACCATGTTCTGTCTTCTGAATTCTGAATTCTGTCTTCTGTCTTCTGAATTCCTTCTCTAAATACCTAAATTGCCGCCCGCGCTTCTTTGATCTTAGCAATAAACTGCTTGCCAATCTCGGTAATCGACTGATAATCGCCTTTTTTGGCGCCGGCGGTAAGGTTGCCGCCCGCTCCCACCGCAACGCAGCCGGCCTTGATCCAGTCGCCGACATTGTCCAGACCAACGCCGCCGGTGGGCATCAAATTGGCCTGCGGCAAAGGCCCTTTTACTGCCTTGACGAAATTGGGCCCCAATATTTCGCCGGGGAATACCTTGATAATATCGGCGCCTGCCTCCATCGCTTCCACAATTTCCTTAATCGTCGCCGCACCCGGCATGATGGGAACCTGATAACGGTTGCACAGCCTGATGGTGTCCAAATTTACCGACGGACTGACCACATACTGCGCGCCTGACAGAATGGCAATCCGGGCGGTCTCGGGATCAAGCACGGTGCCGGCGCCAATAATCATTTCGCCCGACTTGTAGGTTTTCGCCAGATCTTCAATCACCTTGGCTGCGCCAGGCACAGTGAAAGTGATTTCTATCGCGGCAACGCCCCCCTGCATGCAAGCATCGGCAATTCTGACCGCCTGTTCAGAGTTCTCGGCCCGGACGACGGCCACCAGCCCGGCGTCCATAATACGCTCCAAGACCTTGATTTTTTGAATCATCTCCATCCTCCTCTTACTGTACCGGTTTACTAAACCGGTTTTGTTGGATTAAAATATTCGCTTTTACCAGTTTTATTCCTGCTGTCTTGTTAAAATTTATTGTAAAAATCAGAAATCGCCTGTACTGTTTTACAGGCGATTGCAGTTTTTTGATAAACTTATTTCTCAGGCTGGTGAGAAAGGTTCAGATGCAAGGCGCACCGGAAAACCCAGCAGCGACGCGTAC
>JAOACF010000058.1 GCA_026417995.1 Negativicutes bacterium | reverse complement strand
GTGTAGTGGTGGATCTGTCACGTGAAAGCAAATTTCGTCCGGTTGTGCGTCTTTTATTGGATGCCAACAGGATTAAGCTGGATCGTCTTGTCGAGATAGACCTGTCCAAAAACCCGCGGCTTTATATTGCGGATGTTGTAGAGAGGTAGTTATGTGCACACCTCGGTCTGAAATAGGTGCAAAGGGAGAGGAAGCAGCCTGTGCGTATTTGATACAGCGCGGCTATCGGATTTTACGCCGCAATTATCGCCAGCGCAGCGGTGAAATCGATATCATCGCCGAATACGGTGATCTAATAGTTTTTGTTGAAGTAAAAACTAGGCGAAGCGTAACTTACGGTTCGCCGGCCGAAGCGGTCGGGTACCGCAAGCAGCAAAAAATCATCGGTGCGGCCATGCTTTTTTTGGGCGAGCATTGTCTGCACGGACGGTCTTTCCGGTTTGACGTGCTGGAAGTTCTGCTGACGGGCGGCACGGTTCGGTACAATCACATTATCAACGCTTTTGGCAGATAGCGGAGGAATATGCATGAAAATCATCGTCGGCATTACCGGAGCAAGCGGTGCAATCTACGGCTGGCGCTTACTCCAGATACTCAGCGGCCAGGGTCATGAAATTCACGCCGTTGTGTCAGAACAGGGCTGGCAGGTACTGAAGCACGAATGTGGTGTTGGCCAAGCCGATCTACAGACGGTGGTCACTTATTTGTATGATATACGCGAAATGTCCGCGCCTATTGCCAGCGGTTCTTTTCGTACCGACGCCATGGTCATTGTACCGTGTTCGATGCGTACTCTGGGAGCGGTCGCCAACGGTTTATCTGATAATTTGATATGCCGCAGCGCCGATGTCACGCTCAAAGAAGGTCGGCGTTTAGTGATAGTGCCCCGGGAGACGCCGTTAAACGCCATCCATCTGAACAATATGCTGACGATTGCACGCGCCGGAGCCATAGTTGCGCCGGCCGCCCCAGGTTTTTATCATCAGCCGTCTGACCTCATGTCATTAGTTGATATGATGATCGGCAAAATCTGTGATCTTATTTGTGTCGATCATAATTTATTTAAAAGGTGGCAGGGGTAACTGCGGAGGGATTGCATGTACGCTCAAACCTATGGTTCGACAGTGCTTGGTATCAACGGCCAGCTCATTACAGTGGAAGTTGACATCGCCAATGGCATACCCGCGCTTGATATCGTAGGTCTGCCTGATACTGCGGTAAAAGAATCGCGGGAACGAGTGCGCGCTGCCATTAAAAATGCCGGCTTCGAGTTTCCCGCAAAACGTATTACCGTAAATTTGGCGCCAGCCGACCTTCGCAAGGACGGTTCTGGCCTAGATTTGCCAATTGCTCTTGGAATTTTGGCAGCCAGCGGCCAATTATCACCGGATGTTTGCGCTGCTTGTGTTTTTATTGCCGAACTCTCGCTCGAAGGCAGACTACGTCCAGTTCCCGGCGTTTTACCCACACTACTCGCCTGCAAAGCGGCAGGGAAGGACAAGATTATTGTTGCGCCAGAAAATGGACGGGAAGCACTGCTGGCAGGGGAAGTTTCCATCTATGCACCCGAGACACTCGGTGAGCTGGTGTTGCATTTAAACGGTGAAAGACCGCTAGGTCCATTAATTCCTGGGATTGATACCACCTCTACAGAAACCGACGGCGATGATTTTTCCGAAGTGCAGGGGCAATTCATCGCCAAACGGGCGATCGAAATAGCGGCTGCCGGCGGCCACAACATACTTATGGTTGGCCCGCCCGGATCCGGCAAAACCATGTTGGCACGCCGCATTACCTCGATTTTGCCGTCCATGTCCCGCGAAGAAGCGCTGGAGGTTACCAAAATCTCCAGTGTCGCCGGCCAGTTAAAAGGCAACACCGGATTAGTTAGATCACGTCCGTTTCGCCATCCGCATCACACCATTTCGGCTGCTGGCATGATCGGTGGCGGCAGCATACCTCGTCCCGGCGAAGTGACTTTGAGCCATAACGGCGTGCTGTTTTTAGATGAGCTGCCTGAATTTCCACGCCAGGTGCTGGAAGTACTCCGTCAGCCGCTCGAAGACGGCCACGTCACCATCGCGCGGGCGAATGCCTCCTTTCAATATCCGGCAAGTTTTATGCTGGTGGCAGCGATGAATCCGTGCCCATGTGGATATCTAACCGACCCTCAGCGTTCCTGCACTTGCACGCAGTCCGACATCCGGCGCTATATAAAGAAAATATCCGGTCCGCTGTTAGACCGGATTGATATCCATATCCACGTGCCCCGTCTGCAATATAGCGAACTTACCGCGCATGCGCCTACCGAAAGCTCAGCGAGTATTCGCAGCAGGGTTGAAGCCGCCCGCCTTATCCAGCGCGAGCGCCTTAAGTCCTCCGGTAAAATGTGTAACGCCCATATGAGCCATAAAGAAGTAAAGAAGTTTTGTCAATTGTCGCCCGTTGCTCGGTCGCTCATGCAGGACGCGTTTCATAAAATGAATCTGAGCGCCCGCGGTTTTGACCGCATCCTCAAAGTTGCGCGCACCATCGCCGACCTGGAAGCTGCTGCCACCGTCTGCGAAAACCACATCGCCGAAGCTATCCAATTTCGCAGCGCAGAGGAAATTATTTCCTGGTAATAATTGTATATAGATTCCGTCACTTAAGCCCCATATACCGGCTTTCCATTGATAAACACTTGCTCAACCTCAGAGGCAATATCGAACGGATCGCCGTTGAAAATGATAAGATCTCCATCTTTGCCCGGTTCGATGCTGCCTACTCTGGCATCGATGCCGGCAATTTCAGCGGGATGGATGGTCAAGGCCCGCAGTGCGGCATCGCGCGGTAGGCCTTCTTTAATTGCCAGCGCCGCTTCTAGGCGCAGGCTGCCAATGGGCAGAAAGGGGTGATCAGTGGTAAGTGCGATTTTAACGCCAGCTTTATGCAACAGGGCAGGGGTAGTATAGGTGCGGTCTTTCAGCTCCACCTTAACTCGGGCGGTAATAGACGGGCCAACAATTGCCGGTATGCCGCGCTTAGCTAATTCGTCAGCAATCTTATGTGCGGAAGTAGCATGCTCAATTGTTAGCAACACGTTGAATTCATCGGCGATACGCACTGCGGTCATGATGTCATCGGCAGCGTGAGCATGCGCTCGCAGTGGGATTTCACGGTTCAAGACCTTTACCAAAGCCTCCAGCCTCAGATCGCGTTCCGCTTGTCCTAACTGGATTTTTTGGCGGTAGTTTTGCGCAGCCACCAGGTTTTCACGGATAAGTCCGGCGACAGTCATGCGCGTTGACGGTGCACGATCCTTGCTAAGATAGATTTTGATTGGGTTTTCGCCAAAGGCTACTTTGAGGCCGGCTGGTTCTCTCAGTATCATCTGATCGACAACAAGCCCTACTGTTTTGAGGGCAACGCTTTGCCCGCCGATCACATTCTCGCTGCCCGGAGTTACAACTACTGAAGTAACGCCCGCCCGCGCCGCGTCGGACATTCCGGCATCTTCCGGATCAATACCGTCAATCGCCCGCAGGTGAGGACAGACAGGCGAGTTAACCTCGTTTTTATCCAGCCGAGCCGTTCCGGCTGCTTCCGCGGCTATACCGAGATGTGTATGACTGTCGATAAACCCCGGAGTAATGATTTTGCCTGAAGCGTCAATAACACCGGCATGGGAGGGAATAGCAATGTCCTGCCCAACCGCTGTGATTATCCCGTTATCAATTATGATCGTCCCATTGTATATGATACCGTTGTTAGCTGTATAAATTGTTCCATGGGTTATTGCAAGCATCCGCTACGCTCCTTTATACGAGTATCACGGTGTTAGTGTAGCCAGATTTTTACGAAGTCACACGGACAAAATTAACCCGCCACATGGCGGGTTATCCTTTATTATTCAACAAGTTCAAGTTTAGGATTGGGTTGATATTTGCGCCCGACTTTGGCGCAGGGTTTACCGTCTACCATGACAATATCCGCCGTGAAGTTTATGCTGCCGGTGAATAAGCTGGCACCCACCGCATAAATATCCACCGGTACGCCGGCATCCTCAAATTCGGTAATTCGCTCAACATTGAAGCCTCCCGACACCATGATCTTGACATGGGTAAATCCTTCAGCATCAAGCGCTGTACGGACGTTGCGCACTAGTTGCGCGCAAACGCCGGTAGGTTTAAATGTCCCCATATAGGGAATGACTGATTTATCAACTAAAGTATCGGCAGTGTCCAAACGAACTGCCCATAACTTGTCGCCCAGTTCCCTGGCAACCGCTAACGCAGTACAGACACAGTCATTGTCATAATCCACCAATGCAACACGGTTTACTGCCGGGTCAATGTACTTATGGAAGGCAAGCGTTGCTGCCAATGTGTCACCGTCATAAGCAGAAATCATGGCATGGGGGATGGTGCCCAAAGCCTTGCCTCCCCAATAGATGCCGTTAGCCGGGGTCGAGACACCTGCTGCCCCGCCCACGCGGGCGGCATATCCGTCACCAGCTTGTACAGCGTAATGATCGAAGCGTGAAGGGAAAAAGAGTACCGGCTTGCCGCGAGCAGCCTCTACCGTTCGGCGTACATTTGTCGCTACCTTGGTCTGCCTGCTGAGTATACCGAGATACACTGTTTCCAGATGAGAAAAGTCGGCTAAATCTCCCTCAATGGTCATAACTGTATCCCATGGCTTTAATTCGTCGCCGTCATGCAAGGCTCTGATTAACAGTTTTTCCGGATTATACGCACACTTTTTAATGATGGCAATCGCTTCATCAATGCCGCACAATACGGCGTGCTGGCGCTGGAAAACCTGCATAAGAACCCGCGGGTGGCGGTTATCTTTATTTAGAATTTCCCGCGTGCGGATAAAATAGCTATCAGAATACAGTCCGTTCTGTATTTCTTGTACCGGGATAGAAAATACCTCCGGTGACAACCGCTGCTTCATAATGGCCTCCTTATCGTAACTTACCTGAAAATTGACATATTCTGCTATTCGACATATTATCATTATGATACAATAAAAATATATTTTGCCGCAATAGGAGGACAAAATGAATTTCAACGCCCGCCTTATCACCATACAGGAATGGCGCAAGGCAAACACCGTACTTGCTGAAATTAATTGCGACCCGACCGGAGTGAAACTTATGGCTAATAAAGCACTGTTTAGGGCGGTTAAATTGGAAGGTGTGCCGACCAAAGCTGCCAATCTGCTGAAGCAAACCTTCCTGGCCAAAGGAGGAGAAGTGGCTGTCGCCCGCGGGTCGGCTGATTTGTCAATCGATTATACGGATGTTTTGATACTGGCGACAATAAAACAATTTAACCTTGCTTTAGCACAGCTTAAGTCGCAGCCATGGGGACTGCCGAAAGCAGCGCAGGCGATCGAAGCGGCGCTGCAGGCGGCTGATGGTTTTACGGCCAGAACCTATCATTGGAAAAACCGTTTATTGTCGCTTACCCCGGGACGAACCCTAGTGATGGGTATTTTAAATCTCACGCCTGATTCTTTTTCCGACGGCGGTAAATACCTCGACATGGACGCCGCTTTACGCCATGCGCAGTCGATGGTCGAAAACGGTGCAGATATAATTGATGTAGGCGCTGAGTCTACACGGCCCTATGGTTCGCGTCCCATAACTGCGGAAGAAGAATGCGGGCGGCTGCTGCCGGTGCTGGAAAAGGTACTGAAAAATATTGATGCCCCGGTATCGGTCGATACTTATAAGGCGGAAGTTGCCCGTGAGGCGCTTAAAGCCGGCGCGCATTTCATCAATGATATTTGGGGCCTGCAGCGAGAGCCGGACATGGCTGCGGCAGTCGCTGAATATGGCGTCCCGATTATCATTATGCATAATCAAAAAGATACTCACTATGACAATGATATTATGTCCGAAATCTGCAAGTTTCTGAGGAAAAGCGCGGATATCGCCCTTAACGCCGGCGTCCAGCCTGATAATATTCTGATTGATCCGGGAATTGGCTTTGGTAAGACACCGGCTCAAAATCTGGTAGTTATGTCACGGCTTGAAGAATTGAGGTCATTGGGCTATCCGATCTTGCTGGGAACGTCGCGCAAACGCTTTATCGGCGAGGTGTTGGGCGGCGCACCTGCGAATGACAGGTTAGAGGGAACCGGCGCAACCGTTGCTATCGGCATTGCCAAGGGTGTCAGCATCGTCCGGGTACATGATGTCAAGGAAATGGTGCGTGTAGCCCGGATGACGGATGCAATGCTGAGGGGGAGCATGGAGTGAAAGATAAAGTTCGCTTGCAAAATATGACCTTTTACGGTTATCATGGTGTTTATGAGCATGAAAAGCAGCACGGTCAGCGTTTCTGTTTGGATGTTGAGCTTGCAGCTGATTTTGCCACGCCGGCTGAAAGCGATAATCTGACAGACGCCATCGACTATACCCAGGTCTACGCGCAAATCAAAGATATTGTGGAAAATAAAAGGTTTAATCTGCTGGAAGCGTTAGCCGGACATATCGCTGAGACATTGCTGTCAGCTCATCCGATAATGGCTGTTACGGTAAGAGTCCGTAAACCGGGCTCTCCTCTGCCGGGGGCGCTTGATTACGTAGAAATTGAATTAACCCGTGAGGCGCAGCCATGATTGCTATTGCCTTTGGCTCGAACTTGGGCGACCGCGCCGGCAATATCATCGCCGGGGCGAACCAATTGGTTGCGGATGGCGCCGTAAAACTCCTGGCTATTTCTTCGCTGTACGAAACCGAACCGGTAGGTTGTAAAGACCAACCAGACTTTCTCAATGCGACCGCAATTATTGCCACTGAACTGCCGCCGCTGGCGCTGCTTGACGCCTGTCTTGCTGTGGAAAAACAGTTGGGCCGCGTACGCACCCTGCGATGGGGACCGCGTGTTCTGGACATTGATATTCTTGTATATCATGACCTCCAAATGAATGACGAACGGCTGACTCTGCCACATCCCCGGTTGCCGGAACGTGGTTTTGTCCTTGCGCCGCTCGCAGAGATTGCACCCAATACACCTGTGTGGCAGGGGCTGACTGTACTTGAACTTCTTACCGCCCTACAAGATGACTGCGCAGTACGACTGCACCGCAAACTCCTGCTTCAAGGGGGAGAAATCAAACTTGGCTAATACCGGAAAAGTATTATTCATCAGCGCGCCCATCGGATCGGGGCATATACGCGCGGCACAAGCAGTCGCCGCCGCACTCGAGGCAAAAGATGCTTCCATACATACCCGCTTGGCGAATGTGTTCGATTTTTTCAGCCCTGCCATTGGCAAGACTATATTAAACACCTATTTGCGCATTCTGCGCATTTTCCCCCAAGCGTACGGTATGGCCTATGGCTGGGGCAATACCAGCCGGCTTGCTCTCATTGGACGCAATCTGATAAGCGGCTATCTGGCAGGCCGAATGCTAGGGTTTATTGAACGGTATCAGCCTTCGGCCATCGTTTGCACCCACGCCACGCCGGCAGGGCTCATCGCCCACTTGATTCGACAAGGCAAGATTACAGTCCCGGCCGTTGCAATTGTCACTGATTTTGTCGTCCATCGTTTGTGGGTATACCCGGAATTCAGCTATTATTACGTAGCAGATGAGGAATTGCGCCGCTATCTGGCCAATAATGGTATACCATTGGAACGAAGTGAAGTATCCGGAATACCCATTAGCAGTCGTTTTGCCGAAAAGCCAATAACCAATAAACTGTTTAAAAAGTTGGGTCTGACCGACGGATTGCCTGCTATCCTGATTATGGGAGGTGGCGCCGGGGCGCTACCGCTTGATGAAATTGTAGCCGCATGCGATGGTTTGTCTACGCCGCTACAAATGATTGTGGTCGCAGGTCATAACAAAGCCATGTATGATAAGCTCAGCAAATTGCAAAACCGTTGCCGCAAGCCGCTAAAGCTGTATGGTTTTGCCGACAATGTGCATGAATTGATGCAGGCTGCGCATTTGGTCATTTCCAAGCCGGGCGGCGTAAGTTCAGCCGAGGCGCTGGCAGTCGGTCTGCCAATTATTATTTACCGGCCTATTCCTGGGCAGGAAGAAGCCAACACGGTTTATCTCACCCGTCATGGCGCTGCGCACAGAGCGGAAACGGCTGGAGACGTGAAACAAATCGTGTCCAGCCTGCTGCAGGACGAAGCAGCCAGACAAGCGTTTGGTCAAAGGGCGTCGAACCTAGGCAAGCCGCAAGCCGCAGAACATATCGCTGAAGGCATATTGCGTATTATGGACAGATAAAGGGGATACGGTACATGGAAAAGACTTACAGAGCGGCGTTATTGTCCATTCCTGGTATCGGCAATGCCCGCGCCAGAGTTCTGATTGATTATTTCGGCGATGCCCAAACTGTGTGGCGGGCCACGCAAGCCGAAATTGCGGCATCCAGATTGCTGGATGGAGAAACATGTAATAAATTAATAAACAGCAGGGAAAAGATAGATATATATAAACTTGCAAACAATTGGTCGAAAAAGGGCATAAAGCTATGCTCGTTTGATTGTCCGGAATATCCGGCGGCACTAAGGACTATTTTCGATGCACCGCAAATTTTATTTTACCGCGGTAGCCTTCCTGAACATCAGCTGCTTATTGCTGTTGTCGGCTCACGTAAGGCCACTGCCTATGGCAAAAACGTTGCCTCCATGCTCGCCAAACAGTTGGCTGAAGCCGGCTGCTGGGTGGTAAGCGGCGCAGCGCGCGGCATTGACACAGCAGCACATGAAGGAGCGCTTGTCGCCGGCAGCACGATTGCCGTACTGGGAAATGGCATTAACATAGCATACCCGCCGGAAAATGCCAAGCTGCTAGCACGCATTGCCGAACAGGGCGCACTAATTTCTGAATATCCTCCTGATACACCGCCCGTTCCCGCCCACTTCCCGGCCCGCAACCGTATTATTAACGGCTTGTCACGGGGTGTTGTCATCGTCGAGGCCGCAGAAAAAAGTGGTGCGCTAATTACCGCTGATTTTGCCTTAGAAGAGGGGCGCGACGTATTTGCCGTACCCGGAAGTGTTTTTTCCGAGACGAGCAAAGGCTGCAACCGACTAATCAAGCAAGGTGCCAAGTTAGTTGACAGTGTGGCTGATATTCTCGACGAATATGGAATACAGAATCAGGCTATACCGCAGGAATCTCCTTTAACTAACGATGAAAACACCGTTTACCGGCTGCTCTCGCACGAAACGCCAATAGGGCTAGAGCAGCTGGCCGCTGCGTCAGGGCTTACAGCGCAGCAACTTACATATATATTATTGCAGTTGGAACTGAGAGGTTTGGCATCGCGACAGGGCGGACAGCAGTTCGTCCGGAACGCGGGGAGGAAATCACCTTGAGTAAAGCGCTGGTTGTGGTAGAATCGCCGGCTAAAGCGAAAACAATTGAAAAATTTTTAGGTAAAAACTATACAGTAAAAGCGTCGATGGGGCATCTGCGCGATTTGCCGAAAAGTCAATTCGGCGTTGACGTTGAAAATAATTTCGAGCCTAAATATATCAATATACGCGGTCGAGGCGACCTGATAAAAAGCTTGAAAGACGAAGCCAAAAAAGCGGATGCCGTTTATCTGGCTACAGACCCTGACCGAGAAGGGGAAGCTATCGCCTGGCATCTGGCTCATCTGCTCAATATTGATCCCCAAAAAACATGCCGCATTGAGTTTAATGAAATTACTAAAACCGCTATTCAGCAAGCAATAAAAAACCCGCGTCCGCTCAATTTAGCCCGGGTGGACGCTCAACAAGCGCGCCGCATTCTCGACCGTATCGTCGGTTATAAGCTAAGCCCCTTGTTATGGCGCAAGGTACGCAAAGGTTTAAGCGCCGGCCGCGTCCAGTCAGTCGCCGTACGCCTGATTTGCGACCGGGAAAAAGAGATCCAGGCTTTTCAATCAGAAGAGTATTGGACAATTACGGCAAAATTGCGGGAAAACGCCAAGTCGCCTATTTTTAACGCGGATTTGGTGGCGATTGACGGCAAAAAGCCAAGTATCCCCGATGAAAAACAGGCGAACCAGATCAAGCTGGAGCTGGAGACCGCCGGTTATCAGGTGGCTGACGTCAGGCGCCGCGAACGCCGCCGCAATCCCGCGCCACCTTTTACTACCAGCAGCCTGCAACAAGAGGCTGTACGCAAACTGGGCTTTACCTCCCGTAAAACCATGATGCTAGCCCAGCAGTTATATGAAGGACTGGACATCGGTAAATCCGGCCCAGTAGGTTTAATTACCTATATGCGTACCGACTCAACCCGTGTAGCTGAAACGGCGCAAGCCGAAGCACGCGATCTGATCATCCAAAAATTCGGCATAGCCTATGTACCGGAAAAGCCTCCCACCTATGCTAAAAAAAATTCGCAGGATGCACATGAAGCCATACGGCCGACAAGTATAGAGCTGGAACCGGCGAAAATCGCCTCCAATCTCTCCAGAGATCAGTTGAAATTGTATACGCTGATCTGGGAACGGTTTATTGCCAGCCAAATGGCTCCAGCCGTATACGATACGCTTACCATTGAAATCAAGGCAGGCAGATATGATTTACGCGCGACCGGGTCGCTATTGAAGTTTCCCGGTTTCATGGCAGTTTATATTGAGAGCCGGGAAGAAGGCGAAGACGAAAAAGATGTATTACTGCCCGAAGTAACCCCCGGCCAAAGCCTGAAGCTGCATAAAATTTTACCGGCGCAGCATTTTACCGAGCCACCGCCCCGTTACAATGAAGCGACACTGGTTAAGGTTTTGGAAGAGAAGGGGATTGGTCGTCCCAGCACCTATGCGCCGATTGTTGAGACCATTTTAGAACGAGGCTACGTCGAACGGGTTGAAAAGCGATTTCGTCCTACCGACTTGGGTTGTCTGGTAGTAGACTTGCTTAAAGACTATTTTCCGGATATTGTCGATGTTGAATTTACCGCCAAAATGGAAGACGCGCTTGATTACATAGCGGAAGATAAAGCATCGCGAGTCGAGGTACTGTCCGAATTTTACCGGCCATTCTCGGCCGCGCTGGCGCATGCCGAAGAACAAATCGGCCATGTAGAAATTCCGGAAGAGGTTTCGAATGTCCCCTGTGAAATCTGCGGTCGCATGATGGTCGTCAAACACGGACGTTATGGCAATTTTCTGGCCTGCCCCGGCTTTCCCGAATGCCGCAATACAAAACCCATTGTCAAAGAGACAGGGGTTCATTGCCCCAAGTGTCAGGGGATGATTGTGGAGCGGCGTACCAAACGGGGAAAAATGTTTTACGGCTGTCAAAATTATCCCCAGTGCGACTATGTATCCTGGGACGCCCCGCTCAAAGAAAACTGCGAAGCATGCGGAGCTTTCAAAGTGCTGCATAGTTTTCGCAAGGGACGTTCGACCAAGCTGTGCAGTAATCTGGAATGCGCTACGCGAGCCGGCTTTAAGACTGTTTCCTCAAAATCCGCCAGCGCCAAAACAACGAAAAAAACAACAAACAAAGTTGTAAAACGGAGGAAGAAGAGTGGCTAAAGTTATCGTTATCGGCGCTGGTCTTGCCGGCAGCGAGGCTGCCTGGCAAATTGCCAATTCCGGCGTTGACGTAGTTTTATATGAAATGCGCCCTGTCCAAATGACTCCCGCTCATCATACCGGATGGTGCGCCGAACTCGTGTGCAGCAATTCGCTGCGGGCGGCCGGCCTGGAAAATGCAGTAGGGCTATTGAAGCAGGAAATGCGGCTTTTGGGCTCGGTGATCATGCGTTTCGCCGATCGATACCGGGTTCCGGCAGGCGGAGCGTTAGCGGTAGACCGCGAAAATTTTTCCCGAGGCATCACCGAAGCCCTGACAGCGCACCCGCGCATCAAAATACACCGTGAGAAATTGACCGAAATTCCCGCAGACCGCCCGCTTATTATCGCCAGCGGACCGCTCACCTCGCCCAAATTGTCAGCAAAAATCGGCGAACTGACAGGGAACCGCTATCTTTACTTTTACGACGCAGCAGCGCCTATCGTTACACGTGAATCGTTGAATATGAATGTTATTTACCGTGCCTCCCGCTACGACAAGGGAGATGAGGACTATCTTAACTGCCCCATGACCAAAGAGCAGTATGAACGTTTCTGGCACGAGCTGGTTAACGCTGAAGTCACTCCCACTAAAGAGTTTGAAAAAGCGGTTTTCTTTGAAGGCTGCATGCCGGTGGAAGAAATGGCCCGCCGGGGCATCGATACCCTTCGGTTCGGCCCACTTAAGCCGGTCGGCCTCAAACATCCCGAAACAGGCGAAGTTCCTTACGCGGTAGTGCAGCTGCGTCAGGACAATACTGCCGGTTCCCTGTATAATATGGTAGGTTTCCAAACACATTTAAAATGGCCGGAGCAACAGCGGGTATTCCGTACGATTCCTGGCCTCGAAGCGGCTGAATTTGTGCGTCTGGGGGTTATGCACCGTAACACCTTTATTAACTCGCCGGCGCTTTTAAAACCCACGTTGCAACTTAATGATGACCCCACGCTGTTTTTCGCCGGCCAAATCACAGGGGTGGAGGGTTACGTCGAATCCGCGGCTGCCGGACTTGTTGCCGGCATCAATGCTTCGCGCCTGGCGCGCGGCCTTGCACCGGAAATCTTTCCTGAAGCGACTGCGCATGGCGCTTTATGCCGGTATATCACCACAGCATCGCCGGATCACTTTCAGCCAATGAATATCAACTTTGGGTTATTACCGCCGCTTGCCGAGCGTATAAAGGATAAAAAGTTAAAAAACCGGGCAATAGCGGAACGGTCCTTAGCATGTCTTGAAAAATTTATTGAAAAATTAAACAATAATCTTGCATAATATAAATAAGTGTGTTAGTATAATTAAATGAATTTTTACATCTTTTTTCGACAAAAAACGGTATAAGGTTGCCGGCGTATGACTGAATTGCAAAAAAAACTTTGCGAATTTGTCTTCTATTTGCAAGTGGAAAAGAACGCCTCCCAGCACACCATTGACAGTTACCGGGCGGACATCGAACATTTCCTTGGTTTCGCTCAAAGCCAGTGTGCCGGCGAGGTTATTTTAACTCACATCACGTCGATTTTTATCAGGGGATATCTAGCCAAACTCAAACAAGATGGGTACGCCCGTCGCACCATAGCGCGGAGAATTGCGGCGCTGCGCTCTTTCTTCCGGTATATGAGTCGGGAAGACATTATCGAAAATAATCCATTTACCGCTGTGCATTCGCCCAAACTCGAAAGAAAACTGCCTGTTTTTCTCGACACGGCGGAAGTCGAAGAACTGTTGCGGCAGCCCGGCAACGAACTGCTGGGCCGCCGCGACGCCGCAATACTGGAGCTTTTATACGCGTCCGGGCTGCGTGTCAGCGAACTTACGGGTCTTCATGTGCGCGATGTTGACCTTACCACCCGCTTTTCCCTAGTTTGGGGCAAAGGTTCCAAAGAACGGATTGTCCCGATGGGCAAGATAGCGGCGGAAATGCTTGACTATTATCTAAGCCACGTCCGACCCGTTCTTTGCGCAAAATCCGGGCAAACCCATCCTTATCTGTTTGTAAACAGCAAGGGCGGACCGCTCACTGACCGCAGCGTCCGGAGAATTGTCGATAAATATGTCGGTATGCTCGCCTTGCAGAAAAAAGTCAGCCCGCATACCTTGCGGCATACCTTTGCAACACACCTGCTCAACAATGGCGCTGATTTGCGTTCCGTACAGGAACTGCTGGGGCATGTGAATTTGTCAACAACCCAGCTGTATACGCATGTGACAAAAGAAAAACTCAAGTCAGTTTATCGCAATGCACATCCACGTGCATAAGGAGGTGGCTTTTATGTTTCATGCCACGACAATTGTGGCTGTACGTCATCAAGGCAAAACAGCGATTGCCGGCGACGGGCAGGTCACTTTTGGCGGTAATACCGTAATGAAACATAACGCAAAAAAAGTTCGGCGCCTATACCATGGTAAAGTTCTGGCAGGATTTGCAGGGTCAGTCGCAGATGCGTTTACCTTATTTGCCAAGTTTGAGGCAAAACTGGAAGAATACAACGGCAACATGATGCGCGCTGCTGTGGAATTGGCGAAGGAATGGCGTCTGGACCGCGTGTTGAGGCGTCTTGAGGCGCTGCTTATTGTGGTTGATAATCAGCATATATTGATCATTTCCGGTAACGGTGAAGTCATTGAACCGGATGATAATGTAACGGCTATTGGCTCAGGCGGGCCTTATGCCCTGGCGGCAGCCAGAGCGCTGATTCGTCATTCCGAACTGGCTGCGCCTGATATTGCCAAGGAGGCTCTTTTAATTGCAGCCGATATATGCGTCTTTACTAATAATCATATTACCGTAGAGGAGTTATAAGGAGGGATCATAAGTTGACCGAACTCACGCCGAAACAAATTGTCGAGGAACTTAATAAATATATTGTCGGACAATATCAGGCAAAGAAGTCGGTTGCGATAGCTCTCAGAAATAGGTGGCGCAGTAAGCAAATTGTTTCCGACCTTAAGGAAGATATTATTCCCAAAAACATTCTTATGATCGGCCCCACCGGCGTTGGCAAGACGGAAATCGCCAGAAGACTGGCCAAACTTGTGCGGGCTCCGTTCGTTAAAATAGAAGCGACAAAATTCACGGAAATTGGCTATGTCGGTCGGGATGTTGAGTCGATGGTCCGCGATTTGGTGGAAACCGCAATTCGCATGGTAAAACAGGAAAAAATGTTAGAAGTTACCGATAAAGCCCGCGAAATTGCCAACGAACGAATTCTTGATTATTTCTGTCCTACCACAAAAAAAGACCAAGCCCGCAATCCTTTTGAGCTTTTGTTCTCCGGTGCGATGACGGCGCCTCATCGTGAAACGGCCGCGCAGCCGGAAACAAAGCTGCAGGAGGAAGAACGCGCTGCATGGCGTAAGCGTTTGGCGAACGGGGAACTGGAAGACGAACTTATTGAGGTTATTGTGGAAGACACCAGTTCGCCGATGATGGGCATGCTTGCCGGTACTGGCGCAGAAGAGATGGGCATCAACCTGCAGGATATGCTGGGTAATCTACTTCCTAAAAAACAAAAAAAACGCAAAGTCACGGTTGCCAATGCCCGCAAGCTGTTCACTCAGGAAGAAGCGCAAAAGTTGATCGATATGGATGAAGTCACAACTGCTGCAATCAATCTTGCCGAGAACTATGGCATCATCTTTCTCGATGAAATTGATAAAATCGCGGGGCGTGGCAACAGCACCGGTCCTGATGTTTCGCGGGAAGGGGTGCAGCGTGACATTTTGCCGATTGTAGAAGGCTCGACAGTGGTTACCAAGTACGGGCAGGTAAAAACCGACCATATCTTGTTTATTGCTGCCGGCGCTTTCCATATTTCGAAGCCTTCGGATTTAATTCCCGAACTGCAGGGTCGTTTCCCGATCCGGGTTGAGCTTTCCAGCCTGTCACGGGAGGATTTCCGGCAAATACTGATTGAGCCAGCCAACGCCTTGCTTAAGCAGTACAAAAGTCTTCTTCTCACAGAAGGAATAGAAATTCAGTTTACAGAAGATGCTATTGACGAATTAGCAGAAATTGCCTGCCAAGTTAACGCACAAACAGAAAATATCGGCGCACGCAGGCTACATACCATTCTGGAAAAACTGCTGGAGGACTTGGCGTTTGAGGCTCCTGATATTCCGGATAAAGACATTGTCATTGACCGTACGTACGTAAAATCCAAACTTGACCATATTATTACCAACCAAGACTTAAGCCACTTTATACTTTAAAAATAGACAGTTAATAAGCAGGAGGAATTAAAGTGTCACTATTGTTAGAACGAACCAGAAAAATCAACAAACTTTTACAGAAATCGGAAAAAGTCGAATACGACGAGATTTCGCAAGTATTAGGTACGGTTCTGTCGGCTAATGTTTATATCGTCAGCAGGGAAGGCGCAGTTCTGGGATATGCTCTGCTTGACAACTTCGAATGCGATTTGATGCGCGACAAAGTACTACAGCAAGGGTACTTTCCGGAACGCTATGTGGAATGGCTGCTCCGGATCAATGAAACATCGCCGAATCTGCGCCTGGAAGGCGGGATATGCGCCTTCAGCGCCGGTACTGACTGCATATTTAAGAATAAGTTCACCACTATCGTTCCTATTCACGGCGTTGGCGAACGCATAGGCACATTGATTGTCGCTAAGTTCCATGATCAGTTCCTGGACGATGATTTGGTACTTGCTGAGTACGGCGCAACAGTTGTCGGCATGGAGATATTGCGAGATCGCAGCGAAAAAATCGAAGAAGAGGCTCGCAAAAAGGCAACTGTACAAGTAGCTCTCAGCACGCTCTCCTATTCAGAGCTGGAAGCCGTTATGCATATCTTAAACGAGCTTGAAGGCAAAGAGGGACTCTTAGTGGCCAGCAAAATCGCCGACCGGGTTGGCATTACGCGATCGGTAATCGTCAACGCCCTGCGCAAGTTCGAAAGCGCCGGCGTCATTGAGTCAAAATCGCTGGGCATGAAAGGAACATACATCAAGGTCTTGAATGACCGCTTACTGGATGAACTCAAGAAAATCAAATAAATAACCAATAATATGTGCGCTGTGTTCAGGAATGCCTGAAGCAGCGCTTTTTTTTAAGCAACCGACCGCGTTAAAATATTATGTATGCGTCAAAAGACAAGAGGATTTTTGTGAAATTATGTAGAAATATGCAGTGATAATCTGGTTCCTGTAGTTTTTATTGTCAATTTTTTAAGGAGCATTCCTGTAGCGACGAAAAATGACATTTGAAAAAAGAGGCGCCTGGCAATACAA
>JAOACF010000057.1 GCA_026417995.1 Negativicutes bacterium | reverse complement strand
GTAGAGGCCAATGCCAGTTCCACTATGTTCCGTGGCTTTGAATACATTATGAGGGGTCGCCATGTAACTGATGCTGTATATATGACGCAGCGAATTTGCGGCATTTGCTCAACCGTACACGGCGCAGCCGCCAGCTATCTGCTCGATACCATCTACGCTAACGATATTTCAGAAAACGCTCAACTAATTCGCAACATCATGCTTGCCGCCGATTTTCTGCAGAACCATATCCGTCATTTCTATTTCTTCGGACTGCCTGACTTTGTCATAATGCCTGACCGTCCACCCTTTCAAAACCAAAACTGTTACGACTGCCGTCTAAATGAAGAAGACAATCGGCGGGTCGCAGCAAACTATATTGCTGCCATTAAAGCGGCGGAACAATGCCACCAGATCCTAGCCTTATTCGGTGGCAAAGCACCTCACCAGCACAGTTTCGTACATGGTGGCGTAGCTGTGGCCCCCACAGCAGACAAAATAAACCAGGCGCTTTCCTTAATTCAGGAGATTCGTGCTTTCGTAAAGCGCTGTATGCTACCGGACACCGAATTAATTGCCCGGTGCTACGATGATTATTTTGATATAGGAGTTACGCATGGCCACATTCTCTCTTTCGGGCTGTTCCGCTTCGGCAGTAAAAACAATCAAGTGCTTTGGCGCGGCGGAGTAAAACTTGACCAACACCTATGTGAGCCAAATCTGGGTTTAATCCAGGAAGATATCACTAGAGCTTGGTTTGAGCGTGATGAATGTACACCTGGTACTCCTACCCCCACCCCATTTAAACCGGGAGCTTACTCTTGGACCAAAGCCGTTCTGTATCAGGGCCGGCATTTAGAAGGCGGCCCTTTAGCCCGAATGCTGATAAACGGCTTCTATTCCGGCGGGTTCTCAACGATGGACCGCATCGTTGCCCGCTCCCTCGAAACCATGATGATTGCGGACTTGGTGGAGAAATGGCTGCATACTGTCGAACCAGGTGAGCCGCCGCTTGAACAAAAGAAAAATATAGTCAGGAATGAAGCCCTCTCATTTACTGATGCTATGCGCGGCCCGCTGCTTCACGCTGCCAGGGTTGTCGATGAAAAAATAAGTAAGTATGATATCATAACTCCTACAGGTTGGAATTTTTCGCCCAAAGATGCGACCGGCAAACGCGGTCCCGTAGAAACCGCATTGGTTGGTGCTTATATACCGCATCCTGACCTTAAGTATGTAGTAGCAGGACGCATTATTCGTTCTTTTGATCCCTGCATTTCTTGCGCTACGCATTGACTAAAAAATAGCCGGACAACCGGCTATTTTTTATATGCGTCTCCGCGCGAGGCGATATTAACGATATAGATTTCACAGTATATCACATTTGATTACGGATGCAACCGGCACGCGACCGGCAAACAGCCACGAAATCACGCAAACACAAAAAAGCCACTTGGTAAATTACCAGGTGGCCCGCATAATCTGTGGTGGAGATAAGCGGGATCGAACCGCTGACCTCTTGAATGCCATTCAAGCGCTCTCCCAGCTGAGCTATACCCCCACGCTACTTAACTGCGTCAGCGTGTCCCGCCGACATAAAACATTATATAAAATATGCGACATAATGTCAACAGATTGTTTGCAGGAAAATAGCGGAACTTATTCGTCCGGGGAATTATCTCCCGCTTTCAGGTACGTCCAGCCTTCACGCTGTTCGATCAGGCCTTCTTTGAAAAGTTTGCCAAGCGCCCTTTTGAAAGCAGCCTTGCTGATGTTAAACTTATCCTTAATTACTTCCGGCGCAGTCGCGTCGCTGTAGGGGATTTTGCCGTGGCGCGCTTTGAGGATGGCTAGTATCTTTCCCGCATCCTCGCCGATAGCTTCTTCCTTCTGTGGCCTCATGGAAACATTGATGCGGCCGTCCTCCCGGATGAAGGTGATCCGTGCGGTAATTTCCTCACCGGGTTTAAGCCGTCGGGTCATTTCGTTGTTATGCAGGAAGGCGATATAGCGTTCTTTCGTAAAGAGAAATGCACCGTCTTCAGTAATATTGTAGACCGAGCCGGTTACCTGATCCCCGACTTTAATGCCGGTCGCAGGCCGCGATGCTCGACGCAGTTCGTCTTCTACCTCCATCGTAACGGCAAGCCGCCCGGACTTGTCCCGATAAAGCTTAGCCCAGACCTTATCGCCGCGCCGGACGCGCCCTCTCATCCCCGCGTGCGGCATAAATACGCCGCGCTCGGCGCCAATATCGACAAAGGCCCCGTCTTTGGTTGTATTGATGACACTAACTCGCGCAACCTGACCTTCGCGCATCTGAGGCAACCGCATACTTGCGGTCAACCGGCCCCGGGGATCATTATAGAGATATACCTTGACATGTTGCCCAACCGCAACGTCATTTGTCTGCTGTGCCTTATGCAGTAAAATATCGTCACTTGTACGGCCTGTGCCGGCGTTGAGAAAGGCTCCAAAGTCACTTATGCGCACTACTTCCAGTTCCACCACATTACCTGGCACCAGTTTTTGCTGCTTATCCATGTTATCCATCACTCAGCTCTGATAGACTTGCTTTTCGGCATCGCCCCAGAGACGCTCCAAATTATAAAATTGCCGGTCTTCCTCCATAAAAACGTGAACAACGCAAGCGCCGTAGTCAAGCAAGATCCAGCGGGCTTCTCTGTACCCTTCCTTGGCAAGAGGCTTGACGCCTTGCTCCAGTAGTTTTTCTTCAATATTATCGGCGATTGCCTGTACCTGGGTCGTGGAGTTAGCGCTGCAAATGACGAAATAATCGGTCACCGGCGTAAGCTCACGCATATCCAAGATTACTATGTCGCGGGCTTTTTTCTCACTTGCGGCTGCCGCAGCAGCTTGCTGCAAGCAAAGCTTCGCTTGTCCCATGCTTTACCTCCTGGTATAAATCATCTTCATTAATATTTTCCTTCCTAGTTTATTCTATTCTTCCATGTCGCGATGTTTCCTGCATAAAATTAAAACGGCTGCATGCGCTGCGCCGTTTTAATTGGTTAGCGTTTCAGTTGTATTTACGCTGCTTACATTGCGTACAGAGGACGTAAACATACTCTCTACCAGTTTTTTGGTCTGTTCTTTGTCAGGAACCCAATAGCTCAGGCCATCGATGGTTGCAAAATTGCCTGGAAGCATTTCCGCCCGCAAGGCGCCCGTTTGGAAGGTTTTCAGGCTGTTGGCCACCTTGAGCATTGCCAGTGTATTCATGTCGGTATCAACATACTGGCGCAGCGTTGACGCAATAGCGGGCAGCTTGATGATTGTTCCCATTTGCATCATTTCATTGGCAAGTGCTTTCAGGAAGCGCTGCTGACGCTGTACGCGACCGATGTCGCCAAGTTCATCATGGCGGAACCGCACATATTGGCCGGCTTTTTCACCATCCAAGTGCTGATATCCCTTTTTGAGATGGATCTCCAGATTGGCGTAGGGGTCTTCATAGTCCATATTATTTTCCACATAAAGATCAACACCGCCGAGGATGTCTATAACTTCAATGAAGCCGCGCCAGTCAATCGCCATATAATAGTGGATCGGCACACCCAGAAACCGCTTTACGGTTTCCACCGTCAAATCCACGCCGCCGTAAGCATAGGCGTGGGATATCTTGTCAAGCCCTTTATGTCCCGGGATGCTGACCCGAGTATCGCGAGGCAGGGAAAGCAGGTTAATTGTTCCGCTTTCCGGATTAATGCTTGCCAGCATCAGAGTATCGGCACGGCGCGACGGAACTTTAGGGTCTTCACCGTCATCTATGCCAATGAGCAAAACATTGATGCGCTTCGTAAGCACTTCCGCGCTTTTTTCGCTTATCGTTGCTGCCGGCTCGCCGGCAACTGTCCGAAAGGCATTATAGTATGCGTACATTGCGGCTCCCGCTAAGGATGCCACAATTGCCAGTACAAAAAACAGCACCAAAAAAACCCGGTCCCAGCGTATCTTACGGCGTCCCCTGCCTTCTCGTCTACTGCGCATATGCTTCCTCCTCTCCAACGGAACATCAAATACGCATTGTCATTAGCAAAGTGTTACGCCCCTCGATTGTAGCGGGGTGAATAAGGCCTTTGTGTTCTAGAATATAGCGAATACTCTGGTCAAAAGCCTGAAGCACGGCTTTATCCAAGTCCAGCTTGGCCAATAACCGCAAAGTATCTACACCGGGAAAATCTCTGCCCGGCTCAATGAAATCAGCCAAATATACAATCTTATCTAGCAGCGTCATCTTGGCCGCGCCTGTCGTATGCAGTGCAATTGCGCTTAAAATTTCAGGATCATCAATGCCATATTCGGCCTGCGCAATCTTCGAGCCAAGCGGCGCATGCAATAAGAGAGGCATTTGGCGTTCAATATCACTCACCACTATACCAAAGGCCTTCGCCGATTGCAACAGGTTATTCCTGGGCATCTCCCGCGCACAGTCGTGCAGTATGCCGGCCAGCTTAGCTTTTTCGACATTCGCGCCGTAGCGCTCGGCAAGCTCAGCTGCACTTTTCATAACCCCTTCGGAGTGGCGCATCCGTTTACCGGATAGCTTTCCGCGCAATTTAGCCATAATTTGTTTGTAATCCAATTTTATCACCCATCGCTAAAATTCGCCAAAATGTTCCATTTACCTTTTATAAAATAAAAGCCTCCTTTGTGCAAGGAGGCATTCAAGCTATGTTTGCCGGGGCTTTGCTTCATTGACGACGATTTGGCGGCCGCCAAATGAGGTTCCATTCATAGCATTAATCATGTTTTCAGCGTCGGCATCGTCAACTTCCACGAAACCAAAACCTCTTGATCTTCCTGTTTCCTTGTCGGTAATAATGCGGGTGGAAATCACATTACCATGCAGACGGAACGCCTCGGCCAAATCGGCGTCAGTAGTGCTCCATGGCAGATTGCCGACATAAAGGGTTGTTGCCATTGAGCAAATCACCTCTCTTTCAATGGATTCAATAGTGTTGCGTGTTTACATTATCTGATGAATCCACAGTATTTATGCCTGGCGATATTTGGTTATGCTAGCGATAAAGCCGTTCTTTGAGGATATAGTTTTCCACGCTTTCCGGCACGATGTACTTGATTGAGAGGCCTTTTTTGACTTTTTCCCGAATGTCGGTGGACGATATTTCCAGTTCAGGCGTGTCCAAGCGATGAATATGCGCACGCCCTATTTCGCCAAAGTGCTCAATTATATCGTCAATCCTGCCGGTGCTTCCCGGACGGGTTGCGGCGACAAAATGGCAGAGCTCCAGGAGTTCCCTGATACGATACCATGTCGGCAATTCTAAAACGGCGTCCACGCCGGTGATAAAATACAGTTCCGTATCTGAGCCATGTATATCAAGCAAGGCTTTGATGGTATCAATTGTATAGGAGGGGCCGGGACGTTTCAGTTCGATGTCCGATACAAAAAAATGGGGGTTTGAATATGTTGCCATCGCCGTCATAATATACCGGTGAAAAGCGGGAGTAACTGCCACATTCTGCTTATGGGGCGGGCTGCTGGCCGGTATAAAAATAACCTTTTCCAGGCCGTATTCCAACCTGACAACCTCGGCAGTCACCAGGTGGCCGATGTGTATAGGGTCGAATGTCCCGCCAAGAACGCCTATCCTTCGCTGTGTGCGCACTGTTTTCAATCTTGCACCCCCTAGATTTCTCACCCATTATACCAGATGACGCACATACCGGACAACCTTCTTTTCGGTCGGCCTTCTTTGCTGTCAGCCCTTCGCAATTTTAACAGCCGCTTATAGAGGAACAGTTTGTCCCGCTTATGTCTTTGGCACTAATTGGGGGTTGCCAGCCAAAAAAGCCGATCCCCCAAACGGAGTTCGGCTTCTTGCTCCAATTCCCTGTCTTTGCTACCGGGTAAACAGTCCCGTCACGCCGCCGATAAGCAGCATATCCCACAGTACGCGAACCATCGCCATTACCGCGGCAAGAATGACAGCGGCGCGGATATAGTCCGTAAAATCATGCCATCCTTTTTCTGTTTTGAGATAAAGCGCAAAGGACTTAATATATCCGGCAATTGTTTTCATAAGTTAACTCACCCTGGATTATTATTCATAGCGTAACGCCTCAATTGGATCCAGCAGCGCCGCCTTCCGGGCCGGATACAGCCCGAAAAACAGGCCCACCATGACCGAAAAGCCAAAAGCCAGCAGGATGGAGGAAAAAGAAACTACCGTATTCCAGCCGGCGATACCGGATATCGCATAGGACGATCCTACTCCCAGTCCAATGCCGATCAGCCCGCCCGTAACGCCAATGACCACGGCTTCGATGAGGAATTGCAGCAGGATGTTATAGTATGTCGCACCGAGCGCCTTTCTAATCCCAATCTCCCGGGTTCGCTCGGTAACCGACACCAGCATGATATTCATGATGCCGATGCCGCCGACTACAAGCGAAATTGCCGCAATATTGCCAAGCAGGAGGGTAATTGTGCGGGTAGTTTCCTCCGCCGTGGCCAAAATAGCAGCAAGATTGCGTACGGTAAAATCATCCGGCTTGGCGCCTAAACGATGCCGGGAGCGAAGCAGTTCGACGATTTCGTCCTGAACCTGATTGATAACGTCAGCGCTCACAGCCTGCACGCTGATACTGTGAAGAAAGGTGATGCCCAGCACCCTCTCCTGAGCGGTGGTAAGAGGGATAAGCACCATGTCGTCCTGGTCGGCTCCTCCTGCGGACTGTCCTTTCGCGCCCAATACGCCGATAACCCTGAACGGCGCTTTATTAATCCGAATCGTCTGTCCGATCGGACTGATGTCGCCAAACAGGTTATCCGCAACCGTCCTGCCCAAGACCGCGACCCGCGCCCGCGTATCATTGTCCTGACCGGAAAAGAAAGTACCGCTGTCTACGGTAAAATTACGCACTGTCAAAAATTCCGGCGTTGTGCCTTGTATGCTGGTCGTCCAATTTTTATTGCCGTAGATAACCTGATATTGCCTGCTGACAAACGGAGCTACCAGACTGACGCCCGGTATTTCTCTGGCGATCGCCTGCGCATCTTGTACGGTCAAGCTGTTATTGGATCCGGCCGCCAACCTTACCCCGGTCGGCGAGGTGGCGCCCGGGGTGATAATCAGGAGATTGCTGCCGAGGCCGGCAATCGAAGTTTGCACCTTCTGCCTTACGCCCATCCCAATCGACACCATGGCGATGACTGCTCCCACGCCGATAATAATGCCCAGCATGGTCAATACAGACCGCAGTTTGTTGGCCTTTAGTCCCTCTAAGGCAATGATGATGCTTTCCCAAAACATTGTCATTATCTCTCTTTTCTTTCATCGCTCACAATTTTACCATCCCGCACAGTGATGATGCGGCGCGCGCACGCCGCAATGTCCGGCTCATGGGTCACCAAAATAATTGTCCGGCCTTGACGGTTAAGCGCATGGAAAATATTCATGATTTCCTCGCCGGAACGGGAATCAAGATTGCCTGTCGGCTCGTCAGCCAGGATAATCGTCGGTTCATTGACAAGCGCCCGGGCAATGGCTACCCGCTGCCGCTGGCCGCCTGACAATTCATTGGGACGGTGAAACATCCGGTTTGCCAGGCCTACCATTGCCAGCGCCCTGCTCGCCTTATCATGCCGCGTTTTTTTGTCAATGCCTGTATAAATCAGCGGCAGCGCCACATTGTGATGAGCAGTCATCCGCGCCAAGAGATTGAAATTTTGAAAAACAAAGCCAATTTTTCTGTTGCGGGTTACCGCCAGTTGATCGTCCGTCAATGCGGCCACTTCTTGGCCATCCAGCCGGTAGGAACCGCTCGTAGGGCGATCAAGACAGCCGATAATATTCATCAATGTGGTCTTGCCTGAGCCGGACGGCCCCATGATGGCGGTAAACTCTCCGTCGCTGATGGTTAAAGAAACCCCGTCAAGCGCACGGACTTCGCTGTCACCCATCTGATAAAGCTTCGTAATATTTTCCAGAATAATTGAAGTGCGCATAGGTCCCCCCTAGCGGCCCATGAACCGCTGGAGCGGGCTGCCGCCGGGCGCAGCTCCCTGCTGGCGCGACTGCGGCAGCAGAATCCGGTCCCCTTCCCGCAGGCCGCTTACAATCTCAATCCGGTCTTCGGTGGATAACCCGGTCGCAACCGTGATATTCTGCGTTTTATCGCCATTCACTTGCACCACATACCGTTGCCCTTTTGCTTCTTTGACGGCGGCCAGCGGGACGGTAAGAACTCCCTTGCGTTCGCCTGCCAATATTGATATGCGCGCCGTCATGGTCGGTCTGAGCAGGCCTTCGGGCGAATCAACATCGATAATGACCGGGTAATATACAACATTCTGCTGAATGACGGCTTTCTGGGAAATATTTGCTACCACGCCGGTAAAAGTTTTGCCGGGATACGCGTCTACCGTAAACGTAACTTTTTGACCAACTGCCGTTTTGCCAATATCAGTTTCGTCGATTTGCGCCTCAATTTGCATCTTGGACATATCGGCAATGGTAAGCAGAATCATCGGCGTCGAGATACCGGGAGAAACCGTTTGCCCCGCCGGGATAGGTTTGCCGATTACGGTACCGTCAATCGGCGCTTTTATGACTGTATCGTTAAATTGAGATACCGCATCATCATATGCCGCCTGGGCTACATGATAATCCATGCGGGCTGCGTCCAGTTGCTGGTGGGAAACAGCTCCCATATCCGCCAGCTTCCCCATACGCACATAGTTGGCCTCCGCGTTTGCCAATCGGGCCCGCGCCTGGGATACAAGCGCCTTCAGATGGGTATCGTCGAGCAGTATCAGTATTTGGCCTGCTTTCACCCGGTCATTTTCATTGACCTTGACCTCCCGGATCAGACCGGTAATCTTCGAGCTGACGTTAACCAAATTGACTGGCGTAATTGTGCCGGTAGCAGCAATGGTCGAGGTAATGTCGGAACGCTCCACCGTTATTACCTTCCCGGCAATAGCCGGTTTATTCTTAGACTGGTAATAATCGTATGTCAATTGACTGCCCACGGCTACAGCGGCCAGAATAATGAGCGCCCACCATTTATAACGGGTAATCATACGCCATAATGCTCCCATAAGACACCTCCGGCTGCTAAAAATAAGTCTAATGCTAAATCTGTGTATATCCATTTTAATCCAGGTTTGACCAGGTGGTCAATTATAATGTTTTTCTGGTAAAAAATTACAGAAAAGGAAGGGCAGGCGCTAATGAAAAGAGGCAGGGGACGTCTTGATCCGTCCCCTGCCTCTTTTCATTAGCGGATTTGTCCGTTTCCGGATATGACATACTTGATTGTTGTCAACTCCGGCAGGCCCATAGGGCCGCGGGCATGAAGCTTTTGCGTGCTGATGCCGATTTCGGCGCCGTAACCGAACTCAAAGCCGTCGGTAAACCGGGTTGAGGCATTGACATAAACAGCGGCGGCGTCGACTTCAGCCTGAAAGCGTCGCGCATTGTTATAGTCGGTGGTAACGATGGCCTCTGAATGGCGGGTACCGTAGCGGGCGATGTGTTCAAGCGCCTCATCCAGACTGTCTGCCACTTTAACGGCCAAGATCAGATCCAGATATTCTGCCTCCCAGTCTGCCTCAGTCGCCGGCTTCACCGCCGGATGGAAGCGCTGCGTCTCCGGGCAGCCGCGCAGTTCTACGCCGGCTGCATGAAAGCGCGCCAGCATTGGCGGAAGAAACTTCGCGGCAATCGCCCGGTGTACCAATAGTGTTTCCATGGCGTTGCACACGCCCGGCCGCGATACTTTGGCATTGAACGCAATATCAGCCGCCATTGCCAAGTCAGCGGAAGCATCAACAAAAGTGTGGCATACGCCGGTGCCGGTCTCAATAACCGGTACCGTGCTGTTTTCCACCACCGTCTTGATGAGGCCGGCCCCGCCGCGGGGAATGATCACGTCAAGATAGGCGTTAAGCTTCAGCATGGCATTGACGGCCTGCCGGTCGGTAGTTTCGATAAGCTGAATGGCGCCTTCCGGAATGCCGGCGTCAGCAGCGGCCTGCGTGATAACCTGGACGATTGCCCGGTTGGAACGGATTGCCTCCGAACCGCCACGCAGGATAACGGCATTGCCGGATTTCAGGCACAAACCGGCTGCGTCTACCGTGACATTAGGCCGTGCCTCATAAATTATTCCCACAACGCCGAGCGGCACCCGGATTTTGGCAATTTGCAGGCCATTGGGGCGCAGCGTGGAGCCCAGCCCTTCGCCAATCGGGTCGGGAAGACCGGCGGTCTGCCTCAGCCCTTCGGCCATAGCCGCCAGTCTATTGTCATTTAAGGTAAGCCGGTCAATGAGCGCGGCCGAAAGTCCTTTTTCTCTGCCAGCCGCCACATCTAAAGCATTGGCCGCAAGTATGGCTTCACGTCCGGCTTCAAGAGCATCGGCCATGGCGTGGAGCGCCTGATTCTTTTTATCGGTGGGCCAGGTAGCCAGTTTGCGCGCCGCCGCTTTGGCCGCCTTCCCTTTTTCCTCAAGTTCGGCAAAATAATCCATATCCTCTTCCCCCTATACCAGGAGCACCATGTTATCCCGGTGAATTACCTCGTCGTACGGTTTATAACCCAGAATACCGGCAATTTCACAGGTGTGCGCTCCCATAATCCGGCGGCAGTCATCCGCGCTATAGTTGGCCAAACCGCGGGCGATCTCACGCCCTTCGGTAGTAAGGATGCGCACGGTATTGCCATGTTCAAACTGTCCTTCCACGCCGCGAATGCCGGCCGCAAGCAGACTTGATCCGCCTTCTAACAGTGCCTTCTCCGCGCCTTTATCGACAGTAAGCGTGCCTCGAATGCGGGCGCCGAAAGCCAGCCAGCGCTTACGAATTTGCAGGCGGTTTTCTTTGGACAAAAAGATGGTACCCACCGGTTCGCCGCTGACTATGGAGCGCACTACGCCGTCGCGCCCCCCGGATGCAATTACCATGGCCACTCCGGAACTTACGGCAATTTTCGCCGCCTGGATTTTCGTATACATGCCGCCCGTACCGCGCAGTGTACCCGGCCCGCCAGCCAAAGCCTCAAGTTCCGGGGTGATGTCGGCAACTTCCGATATCAGTCTGGCGTCAGGATTTGTTGCCGGATTATCGGTGTATAATCCCTCGACATCCGACAAAATAATCAGCAGATCGGCTTCGACAATGCTGGCTACCATGGCGGACAGTGTATCATTATCGCCAATTTTAAGTTCGTCAACCGCCACGGCGTCATTCTCGTTGATAATCGGGATTACCCGGGTGGCCAGCAGGGTCAGAAGCGTATTGCGGGAATTGGCGTACCGGCTGCGGTTGACCGAGTCCTCGCGCGTAAGCAGCACTTGGGCGACGATTTGCCCATACTCGCCGAACAGCTTCTCGTAAATATGCATGAGAATTCCCTGACCGACCGCTGCTGCCGCTTGTTTTTCCGGGATAGTTTTCGGCCGCTCTTTAAGACCCAGCCGATCCACTCCTACCCCGACCGCGCCGCTCGTTACCAGGATAATCTCCTTCCCTTGGTTAGCAAGGTCAGAAAGTTCCCGCACCAGCTTTTCAATGCGCTGCAAATTCAATTTGCCTGTCGCATAGGTGAGCGTGCTGGTTCCCACTTTGACAACAATACGTTTAGCCGTGCATAACGTCTCTCGGACAAGCATGTTTCTCCCCCCGCAGCAGCAATTGCAATCTACTCTGGCAGCTCGATTTTTGGTTTTTCCGGATGGCGCTTATACAAAAGGCCGTTATGGCCGATTACTTGAACCAGTTCCGCACCGGTAGCCTCCGCCAGAGCGGCAAGAGCGTCCTTGGCTTCGTCGGGGCTGTTGCGCAAAACCCGCACTTTAATCAGTTCTCGCGCCAGGAGAGCCTCTCTGGCCCCCGCGGCAACCGTCGGAGCTACCCCGGCCTTGCCGATTTGCACGATCGGGTCAAGAGCACTACCTAAGGCTTTGAGAAAGCGTTTTTGTTTTCCTGTCAGCATATGAAAACCGGGGGTTACCCCCCGCCTCCTTTATGGTTTATACTCAAATTCCACGCCGCGTATGCGGACGGTATCGCCTTCCCTGATACCGCGCTCCTTCAGCGCGTCTTCAATACCAAGCCGCCGCCACGCCAATTGGAAGCGCCGCAGCGCTTCGTCATTGTCGAAATGGGTCATGGCAACGATTTTTTCAATCTCCTTGCCTTCGACAACATAGGCACCGTCATCATCCCGCTTGATGGTAAAGGGTTCGGGCAGTTCAGCCCGGAATACCGCCACCTCGTCGATTTCCTCCGGCTCTTCCTTATATTCGGCGAGCAGTTGCGCTGCGCGCTGCATCAATTCATTCAGTCCTTCGCCGGTAGCCGCAGATACCGGGTACACTTCCCGTCCCTGTTCTTGCAGCAAGGCGGCCACCCGTGCATAGTTTTCCCGGGCTTCGGGCAAATCCATTTTATTGGCCGCCACGATTTGGGGGCGTCGGGCCAGACGTTCATTATAACGCAATAATTCATAATTGATTTTATGATAATCGTCGATGGGGTCGCGGCCCTCTAATCCCGAGACATCAAGCACGTGAATGATAACTTTGGTTCTTTCCACATGACGCAGAAAATCATGGCCAAGCCCCTTTCCTTCATGCGCGCCTTCGATAAGGCCGGGGATATCCGCCAGGACAAAACTGTGCCCGGCACCCAAACTTACCACGCCAAGCACAGGCGTTAGCGTCGTGAAATGATAGGCGGCGATCTCAGGCTTAGCCGCCGATACGCGCGAAATGATGCTCGACTTGCCGACGCTGGGATAGCCTACCAGACCGACATCGGCAAGCAGCTTGAGCTCGAGCGCCAGTTCGCGCTCTTCCCCCGGTTCCCCTTTCTCCGCAAAGGTAGGCGCCCGGTGCACGCTGCTGACAAACCGGGCATTGCCGCGCCCGCCGCGGCCGCCTTTGGCTGCCGTGATTTGCTGTCCGGGCTCGGTTAAATCGCCAATGATCTCTCCCGTCAGCAGATCCCGGACAAGTGTGCCCGGCGGCACTTTGATATACAGATCATTGCCGTCTGCGCCCTGTTTGTTATTGGTATGGCCGTTGCCGCCGCGTTCAGCGGCAAATTTCTTTTTGTAGCGAAAGTCTAGCAATGTATTTAAGTTTGCGTCCGCAATCAAAATAACATCGCCGCCGCGTCCGCCGTCGCCGCCGTCCGGCCCGCCTTTCGGCACATATTTCTCCCGGCGGAAACTGGACATGCCGTCGCCGCCACTGCCTGCCTTAATCACAATCTTTGCTTTGTCAATAAACATACTGTCACCTGCTAAGTTGCATCCGATTTACCTTATGTAATATATCCTTTTGGCAGTTTTTCTAGTCACGCGCCGCCGGCCTTGAGCACACATCCGGGCTGCGGTACATGATAGTGAAGCGCCGCACACAAGACTTCCGGATCGCGGCATAATTCTTCAATATAATGCATAGCCCGCTCAGTCTTGCCAAGCTGAAGAAAAGCATGAATGACCTGAGCATGATTAATGAAATCGTGGCGCTGCACTCTGAGGAGACGCGCTAATTCGGGGCAAACTTCTTCCCTGGCCATATGAACTACCTCCGTATCGGCAATAAAACTGACTTCGCGCTCGCGGTGCAAATTCCTGCCGGCCGCGTAAGGCACTAGCAGAGATCAGCCAACAGATATACAAAAACCTGCAGCCTTCAGCCGCAGGTTTTCATGCTACATAGCTTCGGTTACCGGATACACACTGATCTGACGGTTTTCGCGGCCTTTGCGTTCAAACGCAACACGCCCGGGAACCTCCGCATACAGCGTATGATCTTTGCCCATGCCAACATTGGCGCCTGGGTAGAAGCGAGTGCCGCGTTGGCGAACCAGAATGCTGCCTGCGGTGACAACCTCACCGGCATGACGTTTTACGCCAAGACGCTTGGATTCGCTGTCCCGGCCGTTTCGCGAGCTGCCGACGCCTTTTTTATGTGCAAAAAGCTGCAAATCAAATTTAAACATGCGTTTCACCTCCTGTACTCAGAAAGCCGAACACTTTTCGGATATAGACTGGATATCTCCCGTAAGCCCAGGACCATACTTTCCAAAACAGCGTCAGTCAGGGCATCCGGGGGGTCAATCAGCCGCGCCGCCAGTTTGCCGCTGGCAATATCAAGCTCAATTCGCCGCCCCAAATGCCTTTCCAGACCTAAAACCGCCGTCTGGGAAAGAGCCGCCACGCCGGCGCACACAATATCCTGCCCATGAGGCGCGGTATTGGCGTGACCGGTGATGTCATATCCGAAGATCTTTCCTTCGGAATTGCGGAATATCTTGGCTACGATCATGATTACGCTTCAATCTTTTCAATCACGACTTTGGTAAACGGCTGACGATGGCCCTGACGTCTGCGGTAGTTGGATTTGGCTTTATACTTGAAAACCCGAATCTTCTTGCCTTTACCCTGAGCCACGACTTTGCCGGTCACCTTTGCGCCAGCCACAACAGGCTTGCCGAGAAGCACCGAACCGTCCTTCACAACGGTGAGAACACGTTCGAACGCTACGGTTTCACCTTCATTGGCTTCTAATTTTTCAATTGTTACCACATCGCCTTCCGCGACACGGTATTGTTTGCCGCCAGTTTCAATAATTGCGTACATTACGACACCTCCCTTGCATGTGGACTCGCCGAATTCGGTACCGCCAAAGCGGGTTTGTCTGACCTTTTTCGAGCGGTTTTAAGGAACCGTAGACTTAGATGTCTACAGCTTTTAATGCTACCACAATTTATGAGTGAAGTCAAGAAAGCTGTCCCAAGAGAATGGAGAACGTCTCGGGATGCATCGCCTCAACCGGTTCTACGGTCAGCGTCCGGGAAAACTCCTGTTCCATGCGGGCAAGCTGCCCTTCACGCAAAAGCACTTCGGCGACGCGCGGATGAGCCTGAATGAGCAACGGCCGGACCGGCCCGTTCTCCGCAGTGATTTTCCTAAGCTGCCGGCGGATATTAATCACGACCGTTTCCGGCGACTGAAGCCTCCCCCGGCCTTCGCACCAGGGACACACGCTGTAGATTACGCTCTCCAGGTTTTGCCGCGTCTTCTTGCGCGTCATCTCTACCAACCCCAGACCGGTAAGCCCGAGCACATTGGTTTTGGTGCGGTCTTTTTTCAGCTTTTCCTCCAGGGCGGCTAAGACCGCCTGTTGATGCTCCTCGCTGTCCATATCAATAAAGTCGATAATAATAATGCCGCCGATATCGCGGAGTCTTAGCTGCCGGGCAATTTCTGCCGCAGCTTCCAAATTCGCTCGGAATACCGTATCCGCCAAATTGGTTTTGCCGACAAACTTGCCGGTGTTGACGTCAATTACTGTCAGCGCTTCGGTTTGATCTATTACAATATAGCCGCCGCATTTCAGCCAAATATGACGCTTGCCCAGCTTTTCAAGCTCTGCTTCGACGCCATAATGCTCAAATATAGCATCAGGCCCTTGATGCAGTTTTACTCGCGGCAAAAGTTCCGGCGAGTTGTAGCTTAACAGATCGCAAACCCGCCCGTAAGCCTCCCGGTTATCCAATATAAACTGCTCAATATCGTGACTCAAGTAATCACGCACGATGCGGATAACCAGATCAACGTCCCGATAGAGAAGCGCCGGAGCATTGACCCGCTTCGCCCTGGCTGTCAACGCATTCCAAAGATTGGAGAGATAATGTACGTCGCGTGCCAGATCTTCCGCGCTTTTGCCTTCAGCCACGGTGCGAACAATTATTCCCATGCCGGCAGGCCGGACTTTTTCGGCAATAACTTTGAGGCGCTCACGCTCGGCGTCATCGGCAATCCGTCGGGAAATGCCGATGAAATCAACCGTAGGCATCAGTACCACATACCGGCCGGGCAGCGTCAGGTGCGTCGTGGCCCGTGGCCCTTTCGTGCCGCCGGCATCTTTGGCAATCTGTACCAGGATGTCCTGTCCGATGGTCAAGACATCGTCAGCTTGCGCGGAATGCGAGGCAAACCGGGGAAAGATATCCCCCACATACAAAAAAGCATTTTTGTCGCGGCCAATATCGATGAAAGCTGCCTGCATGCCCGGCAGGACATTTTTAATCTTTCCTTTATAAATGTTGCCGACAATATGTCCCGCATCGGTTCGCTCAACCGATGCCTCCATAAGCTCGCCGTCTTCCAGCATCGCCATGCGTGTCTCTTCCGGCGCGATGCTGGCGATTATAACTTTCCCCATTCTTCTCCCCCACTCGCAGCTTAAATCGGCGGTCTTAAGCTTCTCCCGTCATTTACGAACAGGCCGGTGCGATGAATGACGGCCGCATCGGCTGCAATCGGCAGGCCATAATGCCGGACTAAAACATCCAACACTTCCCTGGGTTTAACGCTGCCGGCAGGAGTAATATGCACAGCAAAAGTCAGGCGGAGCTGTATGCCGTCCCAACCGGTAATTTCCACCGGTGCCGCCAGAAAACGCTTGAGATCAATCTCGCGTTTGCCTTTCGGCGTTTCCTTGGTATATATCACCTGCGGCGCATCCCGGAAAGCTTCCACCGCAGCGGCAGTTCGTTCATAGCTGCCGTCGGCAAGCGGCACCGCAACGGTATAATCAGCCCAATTGACAATCTTCATCAGCGCCGGGCTTTGCGGCGCAACCCGCTGAACCTTGCGGATGACAATCCCCGCCGGCAGCTGACCGGCCAGAGCCGCTGCGAGGCGTTCAGGCGGTAAGTTTTCCATCAACTCAATGTCCATATACTCGGCGTCACTAGTCACGCCCACCGCCAAAGCCGAGGCAAAAGCCAGCTTCATATGGGGGTTAAACCCTTCCGAATAAGCTACAGGCAGCTTCGCCCGACGCAGCGCCCGCTCAACCGTGCGGGCATAGTCCAAATGCGAGATGTATCGTATTGCTTCACCTTTGGTAATCTGCAGCCGAATTTTTATCATACCCATCATTGCCCCCAGTCGATTACATTGACATCAAGGCCCGGACATACACCGCAGGCGCTGCATGCATCCCGGCGGCAGTCCGGCGTAAAAGCGGCGCTCACAG
>JAOACF010000056.1 GCA_026417995.1 Negativicutes bacterium | reverse complement strand
AGATGTGTATAAGAGACAGGGTTATATCGTTACCCCGCTGAATGCCGCCGAGCTTTCCCAGGAAAAAATATATAATTATATCACAGCCAAGATACCCATGAAACGCTTCGGCCAAGTGCATGAAATTGGCTGCGCGGCCGTAATGTTGGCATCCGCCGCATCAAGCTACATGACCGGCCAGATAATCACTATTGACGGCGGTTGGACTGCGCAATAGCATCCAAGGATAGCGGCAAAGTGTAATTACTTTACAAAGCGAACCCGCGTCTCCAGCGGCTGAAATTCCTTGGCTCCGGGTTCTGCCAGCTTCTCGCCAAACGGCATTTGGGCGATCAGCATCCATTCCTCCGGTATGTTCCATGTTTGCTTAACCTCATTGTCAATGACAGGATTATAATGCTGCAAATTAGCACCGAGGCCTTCTGCCTCCAACGCCGTCCAAATAATATACTGAAGCATGCCGGAAGAATGCTGCGACCACACCGGGAAATTATCTTTATACCGCGGAAACTTGCTTTGCAGCGATTTCACAACCGCTTGATCTTCGAAAAAAAGGATAGTTGCATAACCGCGCTGGAAGCCGCTGATCTTTTCATCGGTTTGGGAAAAATCGCCGGTTACGAGTTTGCGCAGCGTATTCCGCGTAATGTCCCAAAATTTGTCATGGTGGTCGCCAAACAGTACAACAATGCGGGCGCTTTGGGAATTAAAGGCCGACGGCGCATATTTCACCGCTTCGCTAACAATTTCCTCAATCCGTGCGTCGGATATCGGCGAAGCTTTGCCGATGCCGTACACTGTCCTTCGTTCCTTGACAGCTTGCAGGAATTCATTTACCTTGACTTGTGCAGTCATTAAAAAATGCCCCCTTTTTTTGCTAAACCTCACGTTAGCTTTAGCCGGCACTTACTTATCAAAGCAACGTGTATTATTTCCTTATTTTCTCATGCTATGAACATATACCTTCTTGCATCTGTGGCAAAGCCATAGCAATATGCCATAAATATTCAGGGCACGGCTATCGCAGCCGCGCCCTGAATATTTGCCGTTCATCCGCTAGTGACGGTTTTGTTTTATTTCATTAACCTTGTCATGCCAACTGCTTCAAATCGCTCGTTACCCAAAGCTACTGATTATCGATGACCGCACCGGTGCTATTACCCGTGGTGTGCACCATACCCTTCGGCCGAAACGTTATTTTGCGAAGCGCCTATTGGCTGCTGAGGCATTGTATGCTTGCTGTCCATGTCAACAGACTTTACCAAATCGGACATCATTTTGTGAAAGTCTTTATCTTGCTGTATCATCTGCTTCATCATTTGCTGCATCTCCGGATTTTTCATCATCTCCAGGCAGTGCATTTGCATCTCTGGATTTTTCATCATCTCCAAGCAATGCTTTTGCATCTCCGGACTTTTCATCATCTCCGCCATAGCCTTAGGATCCATACCGTTCATCATATGCTGCATTTGAGTTCCCTGCATCATTGGGCTCGGGGAAGTTTTCTCCGCAGCGAGACTTACTTTGCCGTCAAAAACTAAACCAATAGCAGATACTGTGATCAGGCCGCCAACAATCCATGCTGTCATTCTTTTATTCATGTAAATTCCTCCCTTTATATTTTTCTTGTTCTTACAGATACAGTCTTATTGTAACGTAAAATTATGAAGAACTTATGAATGCCTGGCAAAAAAGTTGTGAAGATGCGGAAAAATTAGACCCAATTAAGAATAATAAAACGAGATATATTGGCAAAGGAGTAAACAATGACACTAAAACTATTCTTCTGTTAGGCATATAAAGATCCCGGTAAATGCAAGAAAGCGCTGCCACCAGTTTTACTCCCGCAAAATCCTCAAGCAATGCAAAAGGCTCGCTTCATACAAAAAGTTGCATAAAGCGAGCCTTGTATTTTGTAGTTTTTAGTTATCCCTGATGGCAATGAATTATTCGTGAGTTATTACATTCTATCAGGTCATTTTGAATTAATGCCAATATCTCAAGGAAATGCTCCGCCTCCCGTTTCACATGATCGGCTAAGAGCGGCGGAATTAACGAGAGAACTGCGCAATTGGTTATTAATTTTTCGGCTGCGGCTTTAAAATCACGCAGCCTATGAGTAGCATCGGTGACTTCTTTTTCAAAACGCAGTAAATCATTCGTCGGCCGGAAGTGCCACAGCATACTGTCGAAATCGCGGATACGCAGCTGCAATTGGTCAAATTTATCGCTCATTCCATGCGACTGCTCGACGAACTCCCGTTCAGACGGGTCGAGCAGGCCCCTGATGAACTTCAAATGATCCGCCATGAAGCGAAGCCAATTTGCTGCGCTTGCTGCGGACTTTGGCACTCACATCTCTCTCGCTTATTCCTTGACGACTAAGACCGGTATTTTTGAATAGCTGACTACTTTTTGCGCTACGCTACCAATGACAAGGCTTTTAAATCCCCCCAGCCCCCGCGTGCCGGTAATAATGAGGTCGGCCTTTTGCTCATAAGCAAAATGCACAATGCTTTCGGCGGGATGCCCGTGCAAAATGAGGGTTTTAATCTCCTTATTGTTACTCTTGCCATAAATCCGAACTTTTTCCAGCATGGGTTGATAGAATCGCTCCGCATCGGCGTAAAATTCATCGACTTCACTGACCATCGGGCTAAATTCCGGCGGTCTTACAACCGTTACAGCAATGATCTCCGTGTCGGCACTCCCCATCGCTATTGCCCAATCAAGAGCCTTTTTGCTTTGAGTCGACCCATCGTAGGCAACCACGATTTTTTTAATGTTCATCACCCACATCCTCCTCCAAAGCTAATGGTATTATCGATAACTCTTTCCGAGCCTGCTCCTCCTCACCCGGAATAGGGAAGAAGTATTTTTGTGCGATGATTGTGGGAACCACTGCGCTTAAGATGACTGCCGCGACCAAGACGCTGTACTGGCTTTTATCGATGTAGTTGTTGGAAAGACCGTATAGTGCGGAAATGGTACCGAAAGTCAAGCCTGTGCTCATTAGCAAAGTAGTATAAATCCCGGTACGATTATCGTAGTTAAAGACCATTGTTACGGGCAGCACCCCGGCGAATTTCGCCGCCACCTTGACTGCAAGAAAAACGACGATAGCTGCTGCCGCCGTATATAAGGCGGAAAAAGAAACAAGCGCACCGGCTTTAATAAAATAAAAGGGCGTAAACGCAACGAATACGATTGCCCGCATTTTATGCAGCGTGTCCTTATGCTTTAAGAAAAAACCAGCCATCGCCATGCCAAGAATATATGCCGGCAATACTGCTTCGCTGCCGCTGGTTATCGCCAAGTAGCCTAACGCGGCTAGAACCAGGAGAACAAATTTGATTTCCGGCTCGCTGACCCGTCCCCCATATTGCTCAAAGAGATGCGCCGTAATCGGAGTAGCAACATATAGCGCAATAGCCAAGGCGACTGCAAACCACACCAATTTCAGGGAAAAGCCGGTAAACAGTACGCCTAGCGCTAAAACCGTACCCAAATCCGTAATAAAGCAGGCGGCCAAAATCGATTGGCCCAATGGTTTTGAGGCTAGGCCGCTCTCGACCATAACGGCGTAAACCACTGCCACAGAGGTTGTGGAGAGAGCAATTCCGGCAATCTTGGATGCGTTCACATCCCAACCGAACAAATAGTAGGCGGCGCCCATGCCGGCTAAAAATGGCGCGAGAAAAGAGAAAAGACCAATAGCCAAACTTTCTTTGATATTATCCTTTAAACTGGCGGGATCAATCTCAGCACCGGCCAAAAACGTAAGAATGACGGCGCCGAAACCTGCCAGGAAATTTACCCACGGCGTTATTTCTAATGTGACAAGATTGCCGCCAATCACTCCAACAGCGATTTCCATGAGCGCCACAGAGATACCCAGCCGAATAGACATAAGACTGGCGATAAAAGCCAACAAAATCCACTCGGTAACCACCATAAAATTATGATCCATAAGCTACCCCTTCTCGTAACAGTATATGTTCATTATTGCGCCGCTAACCCCCAATAATAAGTTCGATCCCTACTGCCACCAATAGCACGGTCACAAATTTGATAAAGGTTTCTCGCGGCATTTTTTCGATAACTTTCTTTCCCGCCCAAGTGCCGGCAATCATCGCTGCGCCGATAAATAAGCCAAGCATAAGCGCTTCCAGCCCTAAGTCAAGAAACTTCTGATAGATCATAGTTTTTACAATGTGCATCGCTAGGGCTGTTACCGCTTCACTGGCAATGTACGCCACCGGCGATAAAGGAAGTGCTAAAAAAAGCGCTGCGCCGATCGGTCCCGCACTGCCTACCAATCCGGAGAGGAAACCGACAAGCCCTCCTCCCAGAAGCATAGCACAGTCGCTGTTTTCCCATTTTATGATTTGATAGTGCTTGACAATTGTGAAGGCAATAACTGTTGAGCCGATCAATTTAACAGCAATCTCCTGGGGGATTGTGACAAAAGACAGCGCTCCCAAAATACTCAACGGGATGGCTCCCGCCAAAAACAGCCCCACCGGCCGCCACGCAATGACCCTAAAGCCGAAATATACTCTGGAAAGATTGCCGATCAGTTGTGCAATCGTCAATACGGGTACAGCTAACTTTGTTCCTAAGATTTTTGTCAGCAACGGAAGTAAAAGCAGCGCTCCGCCAAATCCAGCCGCACCGGATATGGCCGCTGCAATAAAACCGCCACAAAACAAGACAATAATTGTCAAATTTTTCACCTTTCTCTCAGCGGCATAAAAAAGCAAACTCCTACCAGTATTATCGCTGGTAGGAGTCATTACCGCATTGACGGATTTGATGGCGAACTCCATCGCCTATATCACTATATTCACGCCTTATTCAAATTATAGCAACCGCTGTAAAGACGGTCAACAGATTTTCGTCATTCCACAGCGCTTATCTAAAGCCATACAAAAATTCAGCAGTATTTGACTTTTCCTTTTTGCTTATACTCAATAATATTGCCTACCCGATCGAATTCCAGCTTACAGCATTGGTTCAGCATCTTCTTGATCATTGCCCGGGATCGCTGCACCCGGCTCTTCGCTCCCGAGAGCGATATCCCCAAGCGCTGCGCAACTTGTTGCTGCGTCAAGCCCCCGTAAGTTGTCATTAAGATAGCTTGCCGATATTTTGCAGGAAGATCGCCGAGCATATTCCTAACGCATATTGAAATTTCACCGTTCTGGTTTTCAGGTTCTTCTATCTGCCCGGGGATATTCTCGTCCAGAACCTCGGTGGTAATGTGTGAGCGGTAAAAATCTATGATCTGGTTGCGTGCTACCTGACAAACCCATGCCGCAATCTTGCTTTCATTCTTGATGGTTGATAAGTTATTTTGTATCTTGATTAAAACTTCCTGCAGAATATCTTCCGCGTCGTCGCTGCTAGCCACACGTCTTGCGATAAACCGACGCAAATATTCGTAATACTCTTGACAGATGAAATTGATATCAACTTCCATAAACTTTCCTCCCTTTACTCATATTGAATAAACCACGTAGTTGCTACGTGGTTTATTCAATAATCAGGGCAAATGGCAATGTTCCGTTATAACCTGCCGCCATACCTATTTCAGCATTGACTTGATTTGCTCTTTACTCGGCACTTTGCCAACTACTTTCACGACCCCATCGATAACGAGGGCCGGGGTAGTCATCACGCCGTATTTCATGATTTCTTTAAAATCCTGCACCTTAACGATATCGGCGTCAACTCCGGCCTCCGCCACCGCTTCCTGCGTGACTTCCAGCAGCGTAGTACATTTTTGGCAGCATGACCCTAAAATTTCGATTTTCATATAATCTTCTCCTTGTATATTAAATTCAGCTACTGACTATTGTCAGTTACCGCATTTTCTAACTTCAACCTTTACGTTCCCATCCGGCTGATAATACTTCTGGGAAAAACTCAAGGCAACATTGACGAGGGCAATCATCACCGGCACCTCAATTAGCGGACCGATAACAGCGGCAAACGCCTGGCCGGAATGAATATCAAAGATAGCAACCGCGACGGCAATGGCCAGTTCGAAGTTATTGCTGGCCGCCGTAAAAGACAATGTCGTACTTTGCTGATAGTTCACCCCGAATTTCCAACTCAGGTAGAACGAAATTACGAACATAATTACAAAATAAATGAGGAGCGGTATAGCAATACGAACCACGTCAAACGGCAGCTGTACGATATTGTTCCCTTTAAGCGAGAACATGACTATGATGGTAAACAGCAGCGAGATAAGCGTTAGCGGGCTGATGGCCGGCAAAAATTTCTTATCATACCATTCCGCCCCCTTTTGCGGCCGTAAAATGTATCGTGTCAAAAAGCCAGCGACAAACGGAATGCCGAGATAAATTGCAACGCTCGCAGCTACATCACCCATCGACACGTGGATCTCCATGCTTTGCAGACCGATCCAGCGGGGAACGACCGTGATAAATAAGTATGCATAGAAGGAGTAAAATACCAGTTGGAAAATGGAATTGAGCGCAACGAGCGCTGCCGCATACTCAGTATCACCCTTCGCAAGATCATTCCAAACTATAACCATGGCAATACAGCGAGCCAAGCCAATAAGGATAAGGCCCACTAAGTATTCCGGCAAATCTGCCAAGAATATTACTGCCAATGCAAACATAAGAATGGGCCCGATGATCCAGTTCTGCACCAGCGAAAGCATGACTACCCGTTTATTCCGAAAAACTTTGCCGAGTTCTTCGTATTTTACTTTTGCCAGTGGCGGATACATCATGATTATTAGGCCAATGGCGATAGGTATAGAAGTGGTTCCAACCGAAAACCTATCCAGCCATGCGGATATACCTGGAAATGCATAGCCCCCGCCTACACCGATAGCCATAGCGAGAAAGATCCAAAGGGTCAAATAGCGATCAAGAAATGATAACCTCTCCGTAACCTTGCTCATCAGTCAACTCCTCCCTTATATTTTATTAGGTGACATGGGCTGACACCTTTTTTTGACGTGAATACCAGGCTTTAATTCTAAAAGAAATTTTTCCATCATTTCGAGAGCCTGGGGGTTGAGACTATAATAAATCCATTTCCCGTAACGACTGTCATTTACGATACCGGCGTGTTTTAGAATCTTAAGATGATGTGAAATCGCGGGCTGGGACATGTTAAACGCATCGATGATATCGCAGACACACAACTCCTTCCCGATAAGCAGCTTGACGATACTCAGGCGTGTCTCATCGCCCAACGCCTTAAAAAAAATGGCTAATTTTTTCACGTCTGCTCAGCTCCAGCCTTATTTATCGCCAAATTGCCCGATGATCCAGCTTTTGATTTCATCCCTTACTTTTCGAACTCCGGCCATGATTTCCGCGTCATCACCCTTTAATGCCGAAGGGTCGGGGAAACTGTGGTGAATACGCTGGGCCCCGCCAGGAAAGAATGGGCAAGCCTCTTTAGCATTGTCACAAACAGTCACCACATAGTCGATATTCTGACCAAAAAAATCTTTCATGTGCTTGGACCGGTGGGTAGAAAGATCAATGCCAATTTCGGCCATTGCTCGCGCGACATAAGGATTAACGCGAGACGGCTCGGTACCGGCGCTGAATGCTTCAAAACGGTCGCCGTAAAGAGCGCGGAGCAGGCCTTCTGCCATCTGGGAGCGGGCAGAATTATGAGTACATAAGAACAGTACTTTCTGCTTTGGGGTATGCATCTTTCACTACTCCTTTTAACTACATAATTGCATTGAAGAGATAACCGGTGAAAGTGATCGCTACTGCCATGATACCGGCAAAGATAGCAATCATTTTGGGTTTGAGTACATTGCGGAGGATGATCATTTCTGGAAGGCTTAGCGCGGTCACCGACATCATGAACGCTAATACTGTACCAATACTCATTCCTTTCTCCATTAGCGCGTATACGATAGGTATCATTCCCGCTGCACTGGAATACAGCGGTATGCCGATGGCTACTGCCAGGGGAACGGCCAGCAGGTTATCCTTGCCCGCATAGTTTACCAGGAAGTTTTCCGGCGCATACCCGTGAATAAAGGCGCCGATGCCGATAGCGACTACGATATACGCCCAAACTTTTTTAAGAATTTCTTGGGTATATTCTACGGCATATTCAATCCGCTCTTTCGTTGACATGTGAGCAATTTCCGTCTGGCCAACCTTTATTTGATATACGTATTCCTCGACTAAATGCTCAAGCTTAAGTTTCCCGATAACCGTCCCGGCGATAATGGCAACCGTGAGACCGGAAACCATATAGATAGCCGCAATCTTCCAGCCAAACATTCCCCATAACAGGACAAGCGCGATTTCATTTACCATCGGCGACGAAATCAAGAAAGAAAACGTTACGCCTAAAGGTACTCCGGACTCAAGAAAACCGATGAACAGCGGAACTGCAGAACAAGAGCAGAACGGCGTAACAATCCCCAGCAGCGCGGCGGAAATGTTACCGAAAAATTCGCGCTTATGGCTTAAGAGCTGCTTGGTGCGCTCAGGAGGAAAGTATGTGCGGATAATCGCGACACCAAAAACGATAAGCGCCAGCATAAAAAATATCTTAAGCGTATCATAGATAAAGAAATTCAATGCAGCACCCAGCCTGCTTCCCGCTTCAATTTGTAAAATTTGATAGGTGACCCAGTCGGCAAAAATCTGAAACATAAACTACACCTTCTTGGTAATATATTTAAATATATTTATATGATACTCCTCATAAATTGTCCGTGTCAACCAAAAAAATTCGCCTAAAACAAGTCTAGGCGAACGTAAAACAGGACTTATTAAATTACCCACAACCATTTTTAAATTTATATTAGCAGCATCCCCCTCTATTGCACCCACAGCCGGAAATTTCCGCCAGTGCTGATTTTACTTCTGCGATACCTAATACCTTATATGCCGCCCGACGGATGGCCTTTGCCGGGATATCTTCATACTCATCGCCTTCAAAGATTATAGTTCGGCAGTAGGTATCAATTCCCAGCAAATCAGTGCAGGAACCACAGTAGTTCTTTGATACTTTGATGTTCAAAATATCTTCTATGGGAACGCCATTAAAATAGATAGTATTCGATTGAGGAATTTGGGTGTCATCAAGTTTGGTCTCGAACCATTCTACCTTAATTCCTTGTTGTTGCAAGGCTCTGTTTAATCTTTTCACTTCCTTATTTAGATTTTCCCCCGTATCATAACAACGGTTGCAGGTTTCCCCGGCCACATCAAGGTGCTTCCATTCAATTATCAGTTTTTTCATTTTCATACCTCCGAGTAATTGTATTTCCATATAAATAGACGGAGGCTTTAACAAAAGGACGCATTATTTTTTCTCCCGCAGCCGTTAAAGAACTATCTTTAACACCTCTTTCCTTAGGTGAGTGTTGCAAAACTCATTTTCGAGTAATTATTTTCGGTATATTAATTAGAACCGGAGACTGCTGAAAAAGCTCCAGATGCACGTTCCGAGTTCCTTGTTCCAGCATTGTGCCATAGTATAGATATATTCTGGCAGGTACTGTTTTTCGGGAACGGTCCGCGACGAAGATTTTCGTGGAGGCGTACTGGAGGTCCGCCCTGTGAGCTTGAACAAGACGTTTTTCGGTTACAAGTATTGAAGAAGAAATCTTGACGGAAGACCGGTTGGAACGAAAACCCGCAGGAGCAACAACGCAGATGGACTATTGAAGCAGTCTCCTAGGCAACATCGCCACTGAAATTCTCCTCAATAATACTGCATGATAAAGGATAAATATTCCAAGAAGAAAATCACCGTTTCCCAAAAGCGCAGCATTATGATCACCGTGAGCTTCGCTACTGTGCCCTGACACGGAACAGCCGCAGGCTATTGAGCGTTACCAGGATCGTCGCTCCCATGTCAGCGAGGATCGCCAGCCAGAGCGTTAGCCAACCGGGAAACACAGCCAGCACAGCCACGGTTTTAATTGCCAGCGAGAATCCAATGTTCTGCCGGATAACGCCGAGCGCCGCTCGGCTTAAGCGGATGGTAAACGGCAATTTGGTCAAATCATCCGCCATCAAAGCAATATCCGCCGTTTCCAGTGCAGTATCAGTGCCCGCACCACCCATGGCAATCCCTACGGTAGACATCGCCAAAGCCGGAGCATCATTGATGCCGTCGCCAATCATAGCCACCTTGCCGTGTTTTTTCAGAAGTTCTTCAATCGCGGCAACTTTATCCTGGGGAAGTAGCTCTGCACGGAAATCATCTACGCCGACTTTGGCGGCAATGGCTTTGGCAGTCGCTGTATTATCGCCGGTGAGCATGATAGTCTGGCGAATGCCAGCTTCTTTAAGCGACGCTATCGTGCTCGCGCTCGCTTCTCGAACCTCATCGGCCACGGCGACAAGGCCAAAGATTTTTTCCTTCGTACCGACAATCATCACCGTTTTGCCTTCACCCTGGAGTCTTGTGACCTTCTCAAGCACATGTTCAACCCGTGCGCCAAATTCTATAAAAAGGCGTGGGTTGCCAATATAGACGATTTCGCCGTTAATCGTACCTTTAGCTCCCTGGCCTGGTATAGAGGTAAAATCCTCTACCGGCATTACGGCCAGATGCCTTTTTTCCGCTGCCTGCACAATTGCCTGCGCCAGCGGGTGTTCAGACCGTTCTTCCAATCTAGCTGCTATTTTAAGGAGTGTATCCTCAGATTGCACGCTTATCGGTACAATATCGGTAACTCCGGGCTTTCCTTTGGTGAGCGTCCCTGTTTTATCAAAGGCTATAGCTTTCAACGATCCTGCTTCCTCCAGGTAAACACCACCTTTAATTAACACGCCATTTCTCGCGGCATTGCTAATCGCGCTGACAATGGCCACCGGGGTCGATACAACCAGCGCACAGGGGCAGGCTACTACCATGAGTGAAAGCCCGCGATAAATCCATGGTATCCATTCCTGGCCGAAGAAGAGCGGCGGCATAAAGATAATCCCCGTAGCCAACATCATCACAATAGGCGTATAGACGGCGGCAAATCGCTCAACGAAGGCTTGCGAGGGAGCGCGTTTTGTCTGGGCCTGCTCAACCATGTGGATAATTTTGGCGATTGTTGTGTCTTTAACTAGCTTTGTCACTTCTACTTCCAGCGAACCGTGCGTATTAAGGGTGCCGGCGTATACGTCCGCGCCGGGGCCTTTATCCACGGGAACGGATTCACCGGTGATCGCCGACTGATTGATGACGGATTCGCCTTTAATGATGACCCCGTCCATGGCAATCTTCTCGCCAGGCCGGACAATCATTACGTCACCAACTAAGATTTCTTCCACCGGTACTTCAAGCTCGGTATCCCCGCGCCGGATGGTAGCCACGGCGGGAGCGATATTCATTAACTCACGGATGGAACGCCGTGCCCTATCCATCGTCCATGCTTCGAGCATCTCTGATATCGCAAAAAGAAACGCGACTGTCGCTCCTTCTTCGTACTGGCCGATCGCAAACGCCCCGATTACGGCTACGCTCATCAGCACGCTCATGTTGAAGTTGAAACGCTGCAGCGCCCGACCCGCCTTTTTAAAGTTATCCCATCCACCCAGAACCATAGCCACTACATAGAGTGGAAGAAAAGCCACCGAAGGCCCGCCAAATTTTTCAAGCATATAAGCAGCAGCAAGCGAGATACCTGACATTATGGCTCTGCGCATCTCCCAGTCCGGCTTTTCGGTTGGTTGAGCGGCTGCAGCCTCCTTGGCTTCCGGGGAAATTGTATAATCCTCTTTCTTGCCTAATTCCTGAATGGCCTTTAGGTCGGCCTTACCTTCCACGGTGAGCTTGCCTGTAACCGTATTGAGAGAAGCATTCACCACACCCGGTAATCCATTTACTGCCCTTTCAAATTTCTGGGCACAGTCCATACAGGTTATGCCCTCGATGTTATAGGTCGTAGTTTGATGTTCGAGCGCTTTTGATGTCATGCGGTTGCGTTCCCCTCCCTTGTCGTATTACGTATGGCGTATGTGTTCGATACCCTGTTGCAACAGCGAGCTGATATGCTCATCATCAAGCGAATACCAGACCATCTTGCCTTCCTTGCGGTATTTCACTAGGCGAGAGCCCCGTAATAGGCGCAACTGATGGGAAACAGCCGATTGCCCCATCTGTACGACAGCCGCGATATCGCATACGCAGAGCTCCCGTTTGGACAGAGCGTGCAAAATTTTTAAGCGGGTCGTGTCGCCAAGCAGCTTAAAGGTTTCGGCGACTAATTGCGCTTCTTCATCGCTAATGGCATCGGCTTTCGCCAGACAGATGTTCTGTGGATGCTCGCAAAGCTCTTCACACACATCACACTCACGTTCAAAATCGATCACAACATTCACCCTCAACATATGAATAACTGTTCATGTATTAAAATATCATTGACCAGTCTGCGCTGTCAATAACAAAAAGCCGTCGGAAGACTTCCGACAGCTCTCGCTGTTCATGCCCTGCGCATACCGTATTGGTTTCGGGCAATAACCAGTACAGCCGTTGGCAACACTAATTCGTCTTATCTTTAAATTTCCCTTTAGCTTTGCCGCCATCGGCCGGCCCAAAGCTATGCATGTAGGCGCGGTTTTCCACGACTTTGCTTACGACATACCTTTTGTTATTTTCGGAGATATACTCATCGCCGGTCGTTACTTTTACTGATGAAACATGTCCGAGAACCTCATTGGTTTCTTCGTCAATCAAAATATAATAGTCGTATACTTCTTCCTCGACAATTGGCTCTGGCTTGGGCTGGGGCTTAGTAAATATCGGGATAAGAAACTGCACAACTATGAATATTACCGCTAATGCAGCCAGCATCCAAATGATTAGGCTTTTTTTACTGCGCAGCATATCATTCACCTCTTTGAATTCGCCATTAGCCTTAGTGTGCGCTGGTTTTGCCGAATTCAAACAGCGCACATTTTGTTAAAAATCCCATATGCGCCGCCAAAAAATCACCCTAACGGGGCTCTATCCCCATTAGGGTGAAAAAATACTTCCTTATCCAAATTGTATTTCCGTTTACATTATATAACTCCTTGCTGCTTGCAGGCGTTTAACTGCATACAAAAATGAATAACTTATGCGGGATAGGCGCCGTTTTACCTATTTCCGGGGCAAGCATCTCCTCTTACCCCAGCATCCATTTAAGCGGTATCAGCACAATATCGGGGAACAGGATAAGCAAAAGGAGCACTACCATTTCAACCAGCAAGAATGGCATAATTTCCTTCATCAGATCATCCATCAGCACCTTGCCGGCGCCACAGGCGGCGTTCAATACAGTACCTACGGGCGGGGTCAACAGACCGATTGCATTGTTCAGGATGAATACCACCCCAAAATAAATCGGATCAATCCCCGCCTTAACTATGACGGGCATTAAAACAGGCGTGAGGATGAGAACCGTAGGGGTAAGATCCATGGCTGTTCCTACAATAAATACCAGGATGTTAATGGCAATCATCAACAAGAGCTTGCTGCCCATATATGGCTCAAGCATGCTGGTAATAGCAGCCGGTATATTGGCAATGGCAATAAGCCAGGAAGAAACCATCGCGGCGGCGATGAGAAACAGGATAACACTTGTTGTCTTGGCTGCCGAAATCAGAATATGAAATAAATCTTTAAATTTTAACGCCCGATAAACTACAAAGCAAAGAAACAGCGTATAGACCACGGCTACAACAGCAGCTTCGGTAGGAGTAACCACGCCGCCCTTAATGCCGATCATAATTAGAATCGGCAGCGCCAGCGCCCAGCCAGCGTCTTTTGTCGCCGCCAAAATCTGCTTGAAAGAGCTGCGCGGATAAACCTTGACGTTTTGTTTCCTGGCCATATACCACCAGGTAATTGCTAAGCTTACGGCGATGAGGACACCCGGCACAATCCCGGCCAGAAAGAGTTTCATGACTGACAGTCCGCTAACCGAGCCAAAAATGATGAACGGTATACTGGGAGGAAGAATTGGTGCAACAATTGACCCCGACCCGATCAATGCGGCTGAGCGGCTTTTATTATACCCCGCGTCAGCCATCATGGGAACCATGATGGCAGCAAGTGCGGCAGTATCAGCAACGGCCGAGCCGGATAACCCCGCAAAGATAAACGCCGTGATGATGGCTACATAGCCCAAACCGCCGCGAATATGACCGACAAGCGCGATGCCGAAAGCGATGATTCTTTTGGAGATGCCTCCTGCGTTCATCAGTTCCCCGACCAGGATAAAAAAGGGGATGGCCATTAAAGCGAAATTATCGGCGCCAATGATTAAATTTTGTGTCAAAATGCGGGCGTCAAACATACCTAAATGCAGCATCAGCGCCAGTCCGCAGACAAGCAGCGCGAATGCTATCGGCATACCAAGAGCCATTGCGCCACACAGGGAAAGCATAAATACCGCTACTGTCATCCGTTTATTTCTCCTTTAGTTTCTTTTTTCAAACTTATCTCTTCTTCCGACCCCTTTAAAACGACAAGGGTGTCAATCGTGCCTTTAACAAAAATTGCTTGATACAGATTGCGGCAAGTAATCAGGAACATTCCCGCGCTGGTCAAAATGCCGACGGCATACATATAGGCAAGCGGTATCCCCGTGGCCGGCGACAGCGTATGTGTCGTCATAGCGGTCATGGCGATGCTTCCTTCAAACAAAACCCCCAGACAGATAAGAACCAGGGCGTTGCTGATGAGGAAGCATATCTTCTTCGCAAGAGGCGGCAACTTCTGGACCAATGAGGTGAATCCGAGATGGTTATTATCTTTAAGGGCACCAATGGCCCCCATATAAACAAGCCATACAAACAAAAACCGTGAAAATTCTTCCGCCCAGGTAATTCCCGAGTTAAAGAAATAACGCAGCACAACATTGGCAAAAATAAAAATCCCCATGAATGCCAGGAACATTGCCATAACTGCGTTTACGAAAGACTCAAACGCTTTAAAATTCTTCATAGCGGTAATCTCCTCTACCAAACTAATTGCCAATAAATCAAATCCCTATAATTCGGCCCCTAATAAAGAATTCTTAAGGAGGACACTGCCTCCTTAAGAATCAAATATAAATCGTGGATTATCCGGATTGGTAGATATCTTTAGTTAATTTTCGGAAGATCGGCATGCTATGACCGATTATTGCTTCGTGGCTGCGACAACTTTATCAACTATGTCTTGACCAATGCTTTCCCCAACTTGCTTATAGACCGGCTGAAGCATTTGCTGCAGCTTTTCTTTTTCGCCGGGATTAAGCTCCGTTATTTTCATGCCCCTTTGGGTAAGCAGGGCAGCACTGTCCTGATCCTCTTTTTCATTTAACTGCCTTTGGTAAACCTTTGCTTCCTCTGCTACTTTCTTGACGATCGCTTTCTCGCTGTCGGTGAGACTATCCCAGAACTTCTTGCTGATCAGGAAGATGTTGGCATTATATATATGCCCGGTCTTGGTCAGATATTTTTGCACCTCGTTAAATTTACTAGCCACTACGTTGCCAAAGGGGTTTTCCTGTCCGTCGACAACACCCTGCTCAAGCGCGCTGTACAGTTGCGAGAAGGACATAGGGGTGGGGTTAGCTCCCAGAGTTTTCCAAGTAGCTACATGGACCTTGCTTTCCAATGTTCTGATTTTTAACCCTTTAATATCATCTGCGGTCTTGACTTCCCTTTTGTTATTTGTAAGGTGCCTGAAGCCATTCTCCCAATAGCCCATACCGACCAAGCCGACCTTGGGCAAGTCATTCAGCAGTTCTTGCCCTACCGGACCGTCAAAGACTTTGTATGCCGTAGCTTTATCTTTGAACAGGAACGGAAGATCAAAAACGTCCATACGCGGGGCAAAAGCCGCAACCGGGCCGGTAGATACCGAGGTAGCCTGAACGGTTCCCATTTGCAGCGCTTCGAGCACCTGGCGGTCCCCGCCTAATACGCCGTCAGAGAATACCTCCACTTTGATCTTGCCATTGGTTGCCTTTTCTAAATCCTCGCCAAATTTCACCATAGCCTTATGCAGGGATCTGTCTTTACCCATTACATGCCCAATTTTCATTACCTTGACTTCTTCTTTTTTGGTGCCCGTGTCTTTTTGGCCGGAGCATCCGGTTACTAAAACCAAGCTGATGATAAGAAGCAAACTGATTAATCCTAAAAACTTTTTCATACTACCGCCCCTCTCTTAAACACATTTTAATTTAGCATGCAGAAAGCTAACCGCCGTTATGGATTTCCCATACGCCTTTCTTACTTTCTTACCTCCTTCCCGCCGGAAACATGCTCAGCATTAAAGTCCAGTACAATTTTGCCGTAATTGCCAGACAGCGCATCCTCCAATGCCAGCTGACATTCGGTAAAAGGAACAATTTTAGCAAGTACCGGATCAACACGAAAAGACGGGTCACTAAGGTATTGAATGGCATCATGAAAGTCTTGCTTGGTATAAATAATGGTGCCAAAAATCGATATCTCACTGCGAACGATGTGGATCGGCATTAATTTCACGGCATCGCCCGTTATGCCGAGTGCAATCATCGCACCGCCGGGTTTCACCATCCGCAGGGCCTGTTCGATTGCTTCCCTGACGCCGGCTGCTTCTATGACCACATCGAACATAGCGTCCTGGCGAATTTCCTGCGGCCCGCCTGTATGTACCGCACCTAAGCTTCTGGCTATGTCCAGCTTAACCGGGTTTATATCAATAGCCGTTACATCGGCACCCAGCTTCAGCGCTAGCGCGATGGCCAGCAGTCCTTCCGCGCCGCAGCCAACCACGGCAACAGAGGTATTCCGGCCAATCTCGGCTTTTTTCAGTGCATGAACAGTAACCGCGAACGGTTCAACCAATATCGCCCGCTTGTCGGGCACCCCGGCCGGAATGGGAATGGCGTATTTGGCGTCGATGATAATCTCTTGCGCAAAGACACCGTCAGTTGATACTCCCAGCGGTTTTTTATAACGGCAGATGTTAGTTTTTCCCTTAACACAGAACTCACAATTTCCACAGTAGGTATTGGGAAAAATTACAACCCGGGTTCCCGCCTCTAGCCCAGCTCGCGGCCCTGCTTCAATTATGGTTCCCAGCGCCTCATGTCCGGGCCGGATAGGGTACCGGGCATAACTGATCAGACCTTTGTAAACACGCAGATCTGAACCACATATGCCGCCATAGGCAATGCGAATTTTAACTTCGTGCTCTTGTAAAGTGGGCAGCGGCCCCATTTCCCTTATAC
>JAOACF010000055.1 GCA_026417995.1 Negativicutes bacterium | reverse complement strand
ATCCTAACCACTCCAAAGCCTATTGGGACAAGGTCGAAAGCATATTTCCCTACTACAAAACGGCGCGGCGGTGGCTTAAGGAGAATGGCAAACTGTTATCACGCATACTCTAGTTTCTTATTTCACCATCCGTTGACCAAGATACTTCTCGAGCAACTCAGCAGTGTTGCCGGTTATCTTCAGACAGTTGCGCAGGTGTTCCTTGGTCTCAAAGGGATGCGGATTGAGCACCCGGCAGCAACTGGTGCCAAACTTTTCGGTAAATAATTTGTGAAACTCACCCGCGCTTTCATAAATTGCCCCCCTGCTCTGTTCCTTGCTTGTTCTGCCTTCCAGCAGTCCCAGCACCATTGTTGCCGCCGTCAGCGCGCCGCACATACAGCCGGCATGGCCTACTCCTCCCCCAAAGCCTGAAGCCATTTTCAAAGCGTCATCACTGACTTCTAAGCCCAGCTTTTCCACAAAAGCGCGCAAAATAGCCTCAGCACAGTTATATCCTTCCTTAAACCGCTGTCCTGCGAGTTCCTTAACGCCTGCGAGAGCTTCCATAATACATTCCTCCATTTCCCACGCTATTTTATTTGATATTCAATTCGGGCACAAATATACCTTCTCCTGCACTTCCATTCGCAGGAAATCGGCCGGATTTTTCAGAAGTATTCCACATCAAAAACATGGAGGTAAATTATGGATATCTTGTTTCAACCAATTGCCCTCGGCTCGATGACCGTTAGTAACCGGTTTGTTCGTTCAGCCACACATGATTACATCGGCGGCAGCGACGGCACGCTCTCAGAGGCCGAATTCGCGCTGTACCGGGAGCTGGCGCAAAACGGAACCGGGCTCATTATTACCGCCCACGGGTACGTTTCCCATCCCCTGGGAAGAGGCAGTATCAATCAGAACGGCATTTATGACGACCGCTTTATTGACGGCTATCGCCGACTGGCTGAGACAGTGCAATCCTTTGGCAGCAAGCTAGTGGTGCAAATATCCCACGCCGGACGTCAAACCCCGCCCGATTGGGATGCGTCAATTACTCCGGTGGCGCCGTCGGCAGTTGCGGATCCAACCGTGGGTATTGAACCGCGTGCACTGACGGATGCAGAGATCTGGCAATTAATCGATGACTTTGTCGCGGCGATGGTTCGCGTGAAAAAAGCCGGCTGCGATGGAGTGCAGCTCCACATTGCTCACGGCTATCTTCTTTCCCAGTTTCTTTCACCCTATACCAACAAACGAACCGATAACTGGGGCGGCAGCTTGGAAAATCGCACCCGCATCATCAAGGAGATTATCTGTAGGGGCCGTAAACTGGTCGGCTGTGAATTCCCCGTCCTCGTTAAGCTAAATTCTACCGACGGCTTTGCCGAGCCGGGTTACCTGTCGCTTGAAGATGTCATCCAAACAGCCAAAATGCTCGAATCCTGGGGCGTAGACGCTATTGAGCTTAGCGGCGGTATCCGGGAAGCTAAAGGAGTAATGTCCCGACCAGGAATAAAAGATGTCCAGCAAGAAGCGTATTTTGCCCCCGCTGCCAAAGCGGTAAAGGCTGCTGTAAGTATCCCGGTCATTCTGGTGGGCGGACTGCGCTCCCGACAAGTTATGGAACAGGTAATTACCGAAAAAGCTGCCGATATGGTTGCTCTCAGTCGCCCTTTTGTCAAACAGCCTGACCTCGTCCGGCGCTTCCGGGAAGGTGCGGCCAAAGTGGAGTGCGTTTCTTGCAATGCCTGTTTTAATCCTAAGGGATTACGATGCTACTTGGAGGCGAAAACAAATGTCTAATGAAAGTATCGAAGTCAGAGGGTTTGGTAAATTGGCTGAGCTGTTTCGGGAACGCAAGTGGTCCTTTCCGCTCGAGGTGCCGCTGGCAGAGCCTGTCACCGGTTATGCTTTGCTTGCAAAACTTGAGATTGCAGCCGATCAGGTCGAAGCCATCTTTATTAACGGCAAAGCCGGCCAACCGGACAAAATAATACGGCCCGGCGACCGGGTAGCGCTTGTTCCTCCCGGTACTCCAGGGCCTTATCGCGTATTGTTAGGTTTTGTTAGCAGGAAACAGCCGCCCGAGAATGAGGAAAGCTAATATACCGCCCCCTATAGCAGTTATAAATTGCGGCCAACTCATGACAAATTTAAGCGACGCTGCGAGTTTGGGCGGCAAGTTTAATAAAGCAAGTATCCAGTCAAAAACAAGATATAAAAACAGCGATTTCGCCAATGCGGCGAAAACCAGGCCTGCCCAGCGCTGCTTTCCCTGCATTGCTAAAATTGCTACATATATGATATTGCCGAGCGCTACGGGCAAAATAAGCACAGGCAGCGGTAAAAGCTGCTGAAGATAGGCAACCGCCGGAGCAGCAGCGGCAATCGCCAGCGTCGGTTTAATTCCCGCTACATACGTAGCCACAACCAGGCAAGCATTTACCAAACTGCCGACTACGACCGTGGAGGCGATTGGCGTAATTGGCAGCACAAACCGCAAGGACTGAAAAACCAGGGTTAACGCCAATAAAAGAGCAGCCCTGGTTATTGTTTTGACATCCATTTTTATCACTCCGAAACCCGATTGCATTTATTTTTTATTTTAATCGATTTGATAAACCAAAACAATGTTTATGGATTAACTGGGTTGAGCATACTCTTTACTAGAAAAAGTTTGGTGAGGAGTGAGCGGAATGGAATTTTCGTTTAAACTGTTTGAACCAAAAAAAATGCGCAAAACAAAAAATGACGAACCAGTAGTTCAGGTTCGCCCTAACGGACGAATAGTCTTTAACAAAAAGGCGACCGAACTCTTAAACAGCAATAGTTACTGCAAGTTAGGATATGATGCGCAGCAAAATGCGGTTGGCATATTGCCAATTACCGAACCTGATATAAACGCCTTCCCGGTTCGCTATGCAGCCAGAGGCGCTTATATTGGCGCTAAGAAGTTTTTCCGTTTTTTCAATATCCTGCCCCAAAATTTGATTGAAAACGCACCGATAAGAGTTAATCAATATATTGGAATAAAATTGTAACAAAAAAGCTGCTCATAAGCAGCTTTTTTTGCAGCACTATACTTTAAAACCAAGCCTGCGCATCCAGGCCAAGATTTTCTCGTGAACTTCAGGGCCACCATTCAATCCCAGCGGTGCTGAGACAGTAGCATCACAAATGCCAAGTTTGCTAAGCCCAAACTTAACAACAGCCGCCGGCGAGCCAAATCCGCCCATCAACGGGATAAGCGACGCCTGTTTTTGCAATTTTACCGCTTGCTGAATATCGCCTCTTGCCCACGCTTCATAAACGTCAACGCACAACTTTGGCGCCAAGCTGCAGCCGGCATAAATGCCGCCCTTCGCTCCCTGGAGATAAGCAGCCAAGCCTATTGCCGGATTGCCGGACATAACCGCGAAGGTTTCGTCGACTACGTCCAGATATCGCTGCATGGCAATGAAATCGCCCGCGCTATCCTTGACACCGATAATATTCGGATGAGCCGCTAATTTTTGCAGTGTCTCAGGTGCAATAGCAATTTTGGTCATTTGCGGGAAGTTATACATAACAACCGGCAGCTCAGAAGCATCAGCTACAGCCGTATAATGACGAATGATGCCATTCTGGTCTAACGGGTAGTAGTACGGCAGTGCGACTAAAACGCCGTCGGCTTTTGTTTTGGCAGCCTCCCGCACCTGATTAATAGTTTTTTTCGTGCTGGTTTCACCGCAGCCGATAAGTACCGGGACTTTGCCGTTTATTGCGTCTAGCGCCACCGAAATGGCATCTTCACGCATTTTTTCAGTCATTGCCGGAAACTCCCCTGTACTGCCTAACACTACTACGCCATGGACACCCCCTGCCAGGCAGTAGTCTGCGACCCGCCGCAACCCTTCTTTATCCACCTGCTCATCCGGGGTTAACGGAGTCGCCATTGCCGGGTATACACCTTTTAGCTGCATGTTTGCCCCTCCTCATTTCATTCTATGCTTATCGGCTGCATTCCGCGTCGATCATGGCAATATACGCTTTTTGAATCTTGCGGGTTATTGGCCCGACTCGACCGTCGCTTACCGGAGCATCGTCAATTGCTATTACCGGCGCCACCTCGGTTGTCGTACCGGATAGGAAAGCCTCAGCCGCTCCTTTGGCAAATTCTGGCGTAAACGCCTTCTCTATTACAGGAATACCAAGCTCAGGCGCAATTTTTTCAACGATAAAAGTTCTGGTAACGCCTTTAAGTATTAAGTTGTTTGCCGGGTGCGTCCACAGCACCCCGTCACGCACGATGAACATATTGCTGCTGGTCCCTTCGGTAACAAAGCCGTCACGTATCATAACCGCCTCAAAACAGCCGGCTTCTTTAGCCTTTTGTTTGCCAAGAACATTGCCGAGCAAATTAAGGGATTTAATGTCGCAGCGCAACCATCTCTCGTCAGGCACAAATATAATCTTAGCGCCGTTTTCTCGGACGGCAGTCAATGCCGCGCCGGTTCCAACCGGACGGATCGACATCGTCAACCTGGGGACGACGGTATCGGGAAAGTTATGCGCCCGTGGCGCAACACCCCGGGTAATCTGCAGATAAATCCCGCCCTCAGTAATGCCGCTCTCTTTAATCAGCCGTTCATGAAACTCCGCTAATTCGTCAAAAGTATATGTGATGGGAATCCTAAGTTCCCGGAGCGACCGATACATACGGTCCATGTGCTCTTTCAGCGCAAAGCATCTGCCGTTATATACCCGGGTAACTTCATAAGCCCCGTCGCCAAATTGATGGCCGCGATCTTCCATCGGCACTACGTTGGCGTTGATGTCAACAATTTCTCCGTTCACCATGCCTAATGGCCGCATAACAAAACCCCCTGTACATTTAATATAGTTTCATTCCACTTTTATGTTCAATATTCCTACCGGATACCCAGATTTAGCCAAAAAAATACCGGTTTTCTTTTACCAGAATGATCGACTATAATCATTATGTCAGGATAATTGGACATAGCTTCAAACCGGCGTTTTCCGCGCGGATTTACTGACAGAAAAATGGCCTGACGGAGAATTATATGGTCAATCAGCGCAACTACTCGATTGAATATATGCGGGGTATTTCCATGCTGGGGGTCGTTGGCATCCATACCGGCGCTTATTCCCTTTCTAACCCCGGCATTAATGAACACCTTTTTGCCCTGCTGGAAATTGTGACCCGTTTTAGTATACCGGCATTTTTCTTTATCTCGGCATTTGGTCTTTTTTATACCCAAAGTTTAACAGAAGCGTTTGATTATAAAAAGTTTCTCATTAAACGCGGCCGCAGTGTTGTAGTCCCGTATTTTGTTTGGTCGCTCTTGTATATGTGTCATTATGCCTGGGCAGCCGGTGACCCCGGAATTTGGGAGTCGTCGGCAATCTACGAATACTTCCTGTTCGGCTTGGCTTCGTATCAGCTATATTTTCTAGTGATATTGATTTGGTTTTATCTGTTAATGCCGCTCTGGCGGTTAATATTACACCAAATCGCCGGAAAGCCGTTGCCATGGCTGACCCTGCTGTTGGCGCTGCAAATTGCCTTTAACTATTATTCCAGTTATGTGTTAGCACCTGATACCGGCAATCTCTATCTTGACCGGGCTATTCAGTTCCGTATGAGCTTTCTTGTCCTGCATTATGCATTCATCTTTATTTTAGGAGCCATGTGCGCCCTACATCGTCGCAAACTGGCAATACTTTTCAGGCGTCATCATCGCTTGATTCTTCGCAGCTTTTGTATTACCTTGGCCGGCATGCTCGGATTTTTTTATTACCTACTGTACTCCCGAAATTTTACACTCGAAGCAGCAGTAAATACCGTTCATCAATTAAGCCCTATCGGCGTCTTATATGCCGCAGCCTCCGCAATTTTTTGGTTCTCCCTGTTCGAGCGAAGCCGCCTTACTACCGGGCTGAGACGTATATTAAGGGTTCTTGGGGCATACTCATATCCCGTTTATCTTGTCCATCCGATAATTATGTATTATCTTAGCGATCTTATTCTGAATCTGGGCTGGGTAATGACTGTTCCTGTCACACTCGCCTTTATGGCAGCCACAGTCGGCATCAGCATCCTTTTTGGCCGGTTAGTTCATGGCCTGGCGCGACCTTTCCCTTTGCTGGGCGTTTTACTGCTGGGCCTTCAGCCCAAAAAAACATAATCCGGGGCAACTTAATGTCCCGGATTTTTTTCAACTCTTACCACAATAAACGCGCCATAAGCCGGCATCACCTGCTGGCACCAACGTTCCAATACATCGGGGCGCTTGATTAGCGCCGAAGGAGCAAACGGCGGAACAAAGATTCCCCCACGCCAAGCGCTGATAGTATGTGGCTGCAAAAATCGCCGCAAATCTCCAATGCTGTAAAAGTTGGCGTTGGAAAAAATAGTGCGGCGAAACCATGATTTTATACGCCGCTGCATCGCCCACAGGCTTTTGCTGTTAAGCGTGGCAACCACCATATGGCCCCCCGGGCGCAAGACACGGTGCATTTCGTGCAGGCAGGCGCACGGATTTTGAAAGAATTCCATTGCGGTAATACTGACTACCATGTCAAATTCATTATCGGCAAAGGGCAGCGCCGCTGCATCCGCCTGGATAAGGGATACTCTCTCGCCGTATCCGGCAGTTTTCCAGCGCGCTATATCCAGCATCTCCGGTGAAATGTCGATGCCGGTCACAGTAGCGCCCTGTTTTAACAGCTCGCAGGTATAGATACCCGTGCCGCACCCTACGTCAAGAATCTTCATTCCCGGCTTAGCGCAGGTTAAATCCATAATCATCTCGTGTTCAAAGCGTCTTACATAGCTGCCATGCGGCGTATCGAACCAGGCATCATACTTCGCTGCCAATTCCTGAAAGTAGTTCAAAGCGTATTCCTCCTAAAATAAAACCGAGGCATTCCTGTTCGCGGGCGGAAAAAAGCGCCAGCCCTGTTTGACTATGTGCTGCTTCCCGGGACTTCCGCCGGCGCGTAGCGCCCCAATATAGTAAGAGCAACCCGCAGAGTTTCTTAAATGATTTTAGATTCACAGCTCTATCCGGATCGGTTGGCCAATATTCGACCATTTCCGTTATGAGGTCACCGACCGTATCTGTCATGCGTTGCCGGGAAGCAAACTCCAAAATACTCAGACATTCTTGTATTGCCAAAAACAGCGTCTGCTGCCGTAAACTTCCCTCTGAAGCCATTCCGCCAAATTTAAGTTCCAGTACTAACAGTCTCCTCGCCTTCTCCAGCAGCGGAACAAGAACCGGAAAGGCGGTTTTTAGCCCATGATTATAGACAGCCAGCCGCACAACTTCGCCGGCCGCTTTCAGCGCGCTTTTTAGGTCCGCAACTCGCTCTGAGGAGCATCCCAGTTCAATCATACTGCTAGTAAAGAGCGGCGCAATGCGGCTAAACGGGTTCAGACAGGAAGCGCCCGCTGCATCTTTGAACTCCTGAAACAGTCGCTTAATTGAATCGGCACGGAGTACACGCATCCGGGCAATAGTGCCGATGAATTTATGAATGATATCATATAATGTCAAATCTTCGTTAGGTGCAACCCGGTAAAGCCATGCGGCGATAAGCTCAACCAAGCCGTTCTCCAGTTCGGGGGTTATGCCCTGCCAACTCAGCAACCGAGCCGCAATTTCCCGTAATAAATCGGCGTCCCGCCGGCGAATAGCCAACGAGCCTGTAACCTTTAACATCTCCAGCGCCTTTGCGGCTACTGACGGATCTTTCCCGAGATCAGATTTGGCAAGAACCTGAAAAACCAAGTCAACTGCCTTTGACGCCAGAAAACTCTGTTTTTCCCGGAGTGATACAATACTCATTAGCTGCAGCTGGTTTAAAAGAGCCAGAGCGCTGACAGGTGTCTGCCGACGAACTAAGGGGCGGAGCGCATCTGTTATAACACTTGCGGCATCATATTGCCTGTCCCGTATGCACTTGATCGCCAGACTTACTGCATGTGCGGCTTCTTCTTGACGAAAAACACCGCTGCCGTACGCACTTTTGAGGATATCAACCGTTTGGTAAAGCGCGGATGTGTTCCGCCTGTCGATACATTCCTGAAGCAGCAAATATACCTTGGACAAGAAGGTTTCGACCCTGTTCGGGCGCAAACGGCGCCCGGACAGGGCTCGCAAATCTTTTCGGACGGATGCAATGCGGCAGTCGATGCTGCACGAACGGCGCCATATCCATATTGCAACTGCGATAACACCGGCCAGCAGCAAACCAAACGCGATCATGACAGCCTCCGTTTACTTGATATGTATTTCCCCCTGGTAAATAAGACCGCGGGCGGCGTCGACAGTGACAACGGCGCCATCGGTCAGGCGTTCGGTAGCCCCATCAACGCCTACGACAACAGGAATACCATAGCTGACGCCAATTATTGCCGCATGTGATGTCAGACCTCCTTCCTCGGCGATTATTGCCGAGGCTTTGACCGCATACTGCGCAGTTTCTTCATCAATGCTGTTAACGACCAGAATATCCCCTGGGGTGAATTTTGTTTTAATATCTTTAAGCGATGATACAATGGAAACCGTTCCTGTGGCCGATTTTTGTCCAACCCCTGCTCCCTTTAGCAAAATGTTCCCCACGACATGGACGCGTATCATATTCGTCGTACCCGACATGCCTACCGGAACGCCGGCGGTAATAACCACCAGGTCGCCATCCTTTACAATGCCGGCTGCGATAGAACTAGTAACAGATAAATTCACCATTTCGTCAGTATTGCGCGAACTCTTGCCGCGAACAGGTACGACACCCCACAGCAGCAGCATGCGGCGCAGCGTCTTTTCATGCGGTGTAACCGCGGCAATCGTCGCCTGGGGGCGGTATTTGGAAACCATGCGCGCAGTATAGCCGGATTCCGTAGCGGTAATGATCGCATCCGCGCCAAGCTCATGAGCTATCTGAACAGTTGCATGGCTAATTGCCGAGGTAGTCGTCGCCTGGGAAAGCATCCCTTTTTGCAGCAGAATATCACTGTAATTTAATGCCGCCTCAGTTCTCAGCGCAATCCGGGCCATTGTTTCGACCGCTTCTACCGGATACTTGCCGGAAGCTGTTTCGCCACTCAGCATGATCGCGTCCGTTCCATCAAATATTGCATTGGCGATATCGCTGGCTTCCGCGCGGGTAGGTCTGGGATTGGAAAGCATCGACTCCAACATCTGCGTCGCCGTAATTACCGGTTTTCCCGCCTTATTGCATTTCTGAATCATGATTTTTTGCATAAGCGGCACTTCTTCGGCAGGTACTTCCACTCCCAAGTCGCCGCGGGCAACCATCAGACCGTCAGCTACTTTTAAAATTTCATCAATATTTTTAACGCCTTCGGCATTTTCAATTTTCGCGATGATATCCATCTGGTAGTCAGCTTCTTCTAAAATCTTGCGTATCGCTAAAATATCGGCGGCACGCTGTACAAAAGACGCTGCAATAAAATCCATCTTTTGCTCAATCCCAAACAGGATATCCTTCACATCCTGTTCGGAAAGCGGCGGCAGGCTTACGGCCACTCCAGGCGCGGCAACGCGCTTATTATTGCTGATTTCGCCGCTGTTTAAGATGGTGGTGATGATGTCATCTCCGTCAATCGCCTCTACCTTAAGACTGATGAGTCCGTCAGACAGCAAGATAATATTGCCCGGCTGCACCTCTTGCGGCAAAAGTTTATGATTTACCGAGACTTCCTGTTGCGTACCTAAAATATCACGCGCCGTTAGCGTAAACTTATCCCCTGCCGTGAGCATGACCTTACCTTCGGCAAATTTGCCCAGTCTCATCTCGGGGCCTTTGTTATCAAGCATTAATGCTACCGGCCGGCCAACTTTCGCTGCGGCTGCCCGCACCATCGCAATCCGCTTGGCATGGTCTTCATGCGTTCCATGTGAAAAATTGAAGCGGGCCACATTCATCCCGGCGTGCAGCATTTGCTCCAGCACTCCGGGTTTGTCGGTGCTGGGCCCGACAGTACAAACAATTTTGGTTTTCTTAAACATTACACGTCTTCCTCCTCATAACATACTGCTTATCCTAACGCATGGCATGCTGGCAGAGAATTTCGTGCGCTTCGCCGGCTTCGGACTCGAGCACTAAAACCTCGTACAATCCGTCCCCCAGCGCTGAGATAACACCGGCAGCCCGGATATTAGCCAATACCCCTTCGCTGCATAGCAAATTTTTTAACATTTCCGCCTGAGCACGATTCGCTGCAATATAAACAACAGTCCACATGAGTGCGCCTCCCGCTAAATTACGGTTATTGTATGCCGTATTTTTGCAGTTTTTGGTAGAATGCCGAGCGTTGTATTCCGAGCAGTTTTGCAGCTTTGCTCTTATTGCCTCCGGTCGTTTCCAACGCCCTGTAAATTGCTTGTTTCTCCGTTTCTGCAACTATTCCTGCTAGCTGCTTAGGATTATCCTCTGCCGCTTTGTTATGAGAAAATTTTTTGATCGCAGGCGGCAAGTGTTCAGGCATAATATGCGTCTCATCGTCAATCAGGTTTACCGCACGTTCCAGCACGTTTTCCAATTCTCGTACATTGCCTGGCCAGTCATACTCCATTAATAACCGCATGGCCTCAGGCGAAACTCCTTCAACAATTTGTTGGGCGCGGCTGTCAATCCGTTTTAACAGCGCCTCGCATAACAGTGGAATATCTTGTTTGCGTTCCCGGAGCGGCGGTAGTTGTAGCGTAATAATATTTAACCTATAATAAAGATCCTGGCGAAACTCGCCTCTTTCTACCATTGCTTCGATGTCCCGGTTGGTCGCGGCAATTACCCGCACATCCACTTTACTGGTCTTGGTGCCGCCTATACGGTCAAATTCCTTCTCTTGGAGCACTCGCAGCACTTTTGCCTGCATAGCTAAAGTCATGTCGCCAATTTCGTCAAAAAAAATCGTCCCCCCATTGGCAAGTTCAAATTTTCCCGGCTTGCCGCCTTTTCTGGCGCCGCTGAAAGCCCCTTCATCATAGCCGAACAGTTCGGATTCGAGCAGATTTTCCGGCAGGGCAGCGCAGTTTATTTTGATAAACGGCCCATGCCGCCGCGGACTGGCATTGTGGATAGCATGCGCAAAAATCTCCTTACCGGTCCCGCTTTCGCCGAGAATTAAAACGGTAGAATCGCCTTTGGCCGCTTTAAGGGCAATTGTCTTCAGCCATGCCGTTTTCTCGCTTTTGCCGATTATGCTCTCGATAGTATATTTCCCGCCATGTGCCTTGCGTAGTTCTTCTTTGTAGTACTCAACCTCGGACTGAAGTGTCGATATCTTTTTAACCAGCAGCTTTAGGTCTTTAACATCCCGGAAGACTATCTTGCCGACCGCACCTACGATCTCGCCGTCCTTAATGATCGGCTTACGGGTAACCACGCAATCATTGCCGCGAACATGCCATAGGGCGCAAATTTCCGCTTTCCCCGTCTGGGCTACAAGGTGCATCCGCGTATTCTCAATGACCTCTGTCACATGTTTACCATAAACATTTTCAATGGATACGCCCAATAACTCCTGGTAGGCATGGTTGAGCATGGTGATATGCCCGTTGCGATCTACGACAACGATGCAGTCAAATATGCTGTCTAATATTGTTTCCAGCGTACTGGACAAGTTTTTAACATCTTCAAGTTCAGCAACAACCGTTTGCAGTTGCGTAATATCCTGAAATACTGCTACTGCCCCAATAATTGTATTGCCAAGATAAATGGGCGTCCGGTTTGTGAGGATCTGGCAGTTGCCGATATTTTGTTTTTGATTTAGCTCCGCCAAACCAGTCTCAAGCACGTTGCGCAGCCGAGTATTGGGTATGACGTCATCGACCAGCTGTCCCACGACAAAATCGGCCTTCAAACCAGTGATGATTTCCGCCGCTTTATTAAAGAGAGTAACGACCCCGTCAGCGTTAGTGACAATCACCCCGTTTGACACCGAACTGAGCACTGCCTTCATTTCTTCGGCCTGGGACACAGATCTTTCCCAGAGATGCGCGAAAAGGTCCGTCCGGGTTATAAAACCTTTCAGACGGTTGTTAGCGTCCACAACCGGGTAGCGTCCATATTTAAACAAAATACTGCGTTCCAAATCTTCCAGAGTCGTATTTTCCGGTATAGTATGCACATTTACTGTCATGAATTGGCTGACCGGCGAATCTTCCTGATTATGCGCCAAGGCTTTAATGATGTGCGACTTGGTCAACAGGCCGACAAGCTTCCCAGCGACATCAACCACCGGGGCGCCGTCAATCCTGTTTTGGTCAAAAAGCACGGCTGCTTCACGCATAGTCGCGGCTGGTGACAAAGTGATAACCGGCTGCTTCATGAACTGGCGTACAAGCATTATATCCCCCCTTCCGGGTGTTTATATGTAACATTATACGCCTGCCAGTAAATCCCTTTTAAACCACGTGAAAACCGTGTATGTTTTTGGGGACATGTATTATCATTTCACCAATGGCAGCACCGCTTTGAATTCCTGGGTGTCCGCCCGTTCCAGCCATTCATGCAAGGCGATTTCAAAACTGGTGATCACTACACCCGCTTGCCGGAGCTTTGCCAATCCGGTTTCTTTGTTGAAAAGAGCGCGCGACCCCGATGCATCGGCGGCGACATGCACACGATAGCCTTTTTCCAAAGCATCCAGCGCCGTCTGACTTACACAGATATGAGTTTCAATACCCGCGAGCAAAAGCGTTTCGCAGCCAATTTGCCGTAAGCGCATAACAAAATCCGGGCTGCCGAAACAACTGAACGTAATCTTTTCATATGGCTCAAACTTTGGCAATAACTCACGGATATGCCGGTGAGTAGAGCCTAATCCTTTAGGATACTGCTCGGTCACAATTACCGGTATATTCAGGATATTGGCGCACTTGACCAATTTTACGATGGTAGCAAGCACCGCTTCCCAATCGTAAATAGCGCTCAGCAAATTTTCCTGGACATCAACGACAATCAAGGCACTGCGGTTGCGCGTCAGCTTTGCAGACGTCATTTTCTATTCCTCCAACAATGTTTTTATTACTATTATAAAATAACCGCATGCAAGAGAAAAGAAAACCTCCGCTTGATGCGGAGGTATGAGTGGGTTATAGTGTGGCAGCGCCGTCTACGCTGAACACTGCGCCATTGATGTACTTGGCGTCATCGGAAGCCAGGAAGGCGAACAAAGCTGCCACTTCTTCCGGTTCACCCAGGCGACCGGCAGGTATTTTTACGATAATTTTCTCTTGCAACACTTGCTCGGGGATTTTGCGTACCATATCGGTTCCGATAAACCCTGGCGCCACGCAATTAAACCGGAGGCCATTCTTCGCCATCTCTTTTGCCCAGGATTTGGTCATGCCGATTACACCCCACTTGCTGGCGGCGTAGTTAGTTTGGCCAACATTGCCGTATAAACCAACAATTGACGAAGTTGTTAGCACCGTTCCCGACTGCTGTTCCAGCATGAACGGCAGCACCGCGGTCGTACAGTTAAATACGCCGGTAAGGTTTACGCCGATTACCGCATCCCAGGCATCCTTGGACATTTTTTTCATCATGGCGTCTTTCGTTATGCCGGCATTATTGATTAAAACATCAATGCGTCCGAAAGCTTCTATGGCTTTTGCCGCCATTGTTTTGGCGCTCTCCAGGTCAGTAACGTCCACTTTCACATAGATTGCGTCAACGCCTTTTTCCCGGACTGCCGAAACGGTATCCATACCGTCCACGAAATCGGCTACGACGACTTTGGCACCCTCTTCCGCAAAGCGCAGAGCTGTCGCTTTGCCAATGCCGCCTGCGGCGCCTGTAATCAATACCACTTTGTCCTTTAAACCACGCATACTGTTTACCTCTCCTTTGCTTCAAATATTGGGGTGTTACAGCCGAAAACCGGCCATAGCCACCTGTAAGACGGTTAAATAGCTTCAATAACTGTAGCAATTGCCGGGCCCCCGCCAACACACAATGATGCTACGCCATACTTGACATAACGTCTTCTCATCTCGTATATTAAGGATACAATGATCCTGGCTGCCGTGCAGCCTACCGGATGGCCAAGGCCTATGCCGGATCCGTTGGCGTTAACTTTTTCCAAATCTAGCTTTAGTTCCCGGTTTACCGCCAAAAATTGAGCCGCAAACGCTTCATTGATTTCAAAATAGCCAATGTCATCCATGTCCAGTCCGGCAAATTGCAGCGCTTTGGGGATGGCATAAACCGGACCAATGCCCATTACTTCCGGATGAACGCCGGCGCTGGCGGTTGCTAAAAGACGGGCGAGCGGTTTTACGCCTCGCCGCTTAGCCTCATCAGCGGACATCAAAAGCAAGGCTGCGGCACCGTCATTGATGCTGGAGGCATTGCCCGCAGTTACTGTGCCATCTTTTTTAAAGGCAGGTTTCATGCCTGCCAGCTTTTCCAGCGTAATATCTTCCCGGGGGTGTTCATCACTATCAATGACGATTGGCCCTTTCCGGGAACTAACCGTGACCGGAACGATTTCCGCTTTAAATATTCCCTTTTTTCGCGCAAGTGCCGCTCGCTGGTGACTGATTAGCGCCAGCTCATCCTGTTCCTGCCGTGAAACGCCATATCGTTCGGCCAGCGTCTCAGCCGTAATTCCCATGTGGTAGCCCTGCATGGCGCAAATCAGTCCGTCATACAGCAGCGAATCGTAGATTTCCCCATGCCCCATGCGATAGCCCTCACGGGCTTTGGGCAAAACATACGGCGCTTGTGACATGCTCTCTATACCTACGGCAGCGGCTATCCGGGCTTTACCAAGCAGAATTGACTGACTGGCAAGCTCGAATGCTTTCATACCGGACCCGCATTGCTGATCAACGGTATAAGCATAACCTTTCTCCGGCATGCCGCATTTAAGCTGAATTTGCCGTCCGGGATTGCCTTTAGCCCCTCCTTTGTAAATCATACCGCAGGCGACTTCTTCCACTGCTGCGCTCTCCAGCCCGGCTTGAGCCAGAGCGCCGTTTAGCGCAGTGACTCCGAGATCCACGGCACTTACGTCTTTGAGACTGCCCATAAAATCCCCTATTGGGGTACGGGCGGCACCGACAATGACCACTTCTTGCACACTAATCAGTCCTTTCCTGTATATTTCGCCTCTGCGCGCTTTACATTGCAATTCCCGTGCCAGCATAAAACACCTTTAGCACGACTTGTTTTGCCTGTGTGCATCCTGTCATCCTAAATTTCGTGTCTAATTATTTATACACCATATGTCCATATTTTCATACACCGGCAGCTTGATGCGTCTTTAAGTTTCAGTTAAATCAGAATGTTTTCTTCTTTTTGACACTGGCATACTTTTTGCATATGTAATTAATGACTTTTCGTGATAAGAGAGAGGGGGATTGGAAAGCGTCGGCGAGGTCTAATTTTATAAAACAATCATCCTGACCAAAAATCAAAGGGGGTATAAATCGTATGGAAGTGTTAGGCATTCTCCTCAGCTTAGCCTTATTAATGTTTATTGCGTATCGTGGTTACTCCGTTATCCTGTTCGCCCCGGTTCTGGCGCTGTTAGCAGCGTCGCTGCAAGGTATGTCGGTTATGCCGGCCTACACCGAACTATTTATGGAACGGGCCGTGACGTACGTCAAATCCTTCTTCCCGGTCTTCCTGCTCGGCGCTGTTCTGGGAAAAGTTATGGAAGATACCGGTATGGCGAAATCAATTGCCCATGAAATAGTAAAAGCTCTGGGCAAAGAAAGAGGTATTTTAGCTGTTGTCTTGTCGGCTGCTCTCTTAACGTATGGCGGCGTCAGCCTGTTTGTCGTAGTTTTCGCCGTGTACCCCTTTGCCGTTGCACTCTTCCGAGAAGCGCAAATCCCCAAACGCCTCATTCCCGGATGTATCGCTCTTGGCGCCTTCACCTTCACGATGACAATGCTGCCCGGTACCCCCCAAATCCAAAACGTAATCCCGGCAACTTTCTATGGAACAAATACCTGGGCCGCACCCACCATCGGCTTCCTGGCAGCCGCGCTGCAGCTTGGCCTAGGCATAATGTGGCTTGAACGCCGCCGCAAAGCAGCGCAGGCGGCAGGCGAAGGTTATGGCAATCATACACTCAATGAGCCAACTATTAAAGATGATGAAACTGCGAATTATCCCCACTGGGCAATTTCACTGCTACCCTTAATCGCGGTTGTGGTGTTAAACTACGCCTTTACTAAGTTTGCCTGGGATCCTTCAATGCTTAAGCCTTTCCAAGGCATGGGCCTCAAACTCATCACTCCGGCAATTAAAAACGTGGCCGGCATTTGGAGCCTAGTTATCGGCCTTGTGGCCGGCATCTTCCTGGCGGTGCTAATCGGCTATAAATATCTGCCAAAGGACCGCGGCCTGCAAAACTCGCTTAACGCCGGTGCCATCGGTTCGCTACTGGCAATTATGAATACCGCTTCTGAGGTTGGTTATGGCAATGTAATCTCCTCCCTGCCCGGCTTTAAATCAATTGCAAACTTCCTGCTCGACATCAAAATCGGCGGCACTCCGCTGGTATCCGAGTTTTTTACCGTTAATATCCTGGCCGGTATCACCGGCTCGGCCTCCGGCGGCATGTCCATCGCCCTCAGTATTATGGCGAAAGACTGGCTTGCCTGGGCCAATCAGGTAGGCTTGTCCCCTGAGATCCTGCACCGGATGGCCTCCATCGCCTCGGGCGGCATGGACAGCCTGCCGCATAACGGCGCGGTTATCACGCTGCTGGCAGTCTGCGGCCTCACCCATGTCCAGTCCTACAAAGATATCGGCGTGTGTACGGTGTTAATACCGTTCCTCGTGGGTGTGGCGATGATTATCCTGCATCAAATTACCGGCATCCTGTAATCTAACTGAGCCTTTAAAACAAAAAAAATTCCTGTGCCGCAAATTTGCGGCACAGGAATTTTTTTGCCTTCTATTTCCCTTTAAAGTTGGCTTTACGCTTCTCAACAAATGCTGCCATGCCTTCTTTCTGGTCTTCGGTGGCAAAGCAAAGTCCGAATACCTCAGCTTCATAGGCAGTCCCGGTTTCAAGATCGGTATCAAGCCCCTCGTTGACAGCTGCCTTGCAAAGCCTCACGGCTACAGGCGCGCGCATCATGATCTTTTGCGCCATAGCTTTGGCGGCAGCCATCAGTTCTTCCGGTGCCACCACTTTATTCACCAAACCAATGCGGTATGCTTCGGCCGCGTCAATCATATCACCGGTATAGAGGATCTCCTTGGCCAAACCCTTGCCAACCAGTCGCGCCAAGCGCTGCGTACCCGCAAAACCGGGAGTAATGCCCAGCGTCACTTCAGGCTGACCGAATTTGGCTTTCTCGGAAGCAATACGTATATCACACGCCATAGCAAGTTCACAACCGCCGCCAAGAGCGAATCCGTTAACAGCCGCAATCACCGGCTGCGGCAAATTTTCCAGCTTGTTAAAAACCAGTTGCCCCAGCTTACCCCATTCGCGCCCCTCGATGGCGCTCATGGCCTGCATTTCCGTGATGTCGGCCCCCGCAACAAAGGCTTTATCGCCGCTTCCGGTGAGAATGACAACCTGCACTGCTTTATCCTGCGCAAGCTTGTCGCACAAATCATTCAGCTCACGCATGGTTGCCGCATTTAAAGCATTAAGGGCTTTAGGACGGTTTATGGCGACGATTGCAATCCCGTTTTCGTTCTCATACACCAGGTTTTGATAGTTGTACACCCGACCACCTCCGTGTATTATGAGCCTCAGT
>JAOACF010000054.1 GCA_026417995.1 Negativicutes bacterium | reverse complement strand
GTCCATGCCTAATGGCTTATACTTTAAGTAATGAACATGATATTGGTTTAGCCATGGTAAAAGCATTTTCCAATAACAACATCGAATCACGCTACTTGGTATTGGGAATAGATACAGATGGTGCTAAAATAATCTAAGGTTTTGTTTTATTTTTCAGAAAATATATTTTATAATATAACAGTGGATTATCCTAATATAGACCTTGACATAATTAGATAAAAAATATAAAATATAATTTGTCAGTCGGGGCGTAGCTCAGTTTGGTAGAGCGCTACCTTGGGGTGGTAGAGGCCGCACGTTCAAGTCGTGTCGCTCCGACCAATTATATATAAGCATTTCTAGCCGAAGCCGTTACGGCTTTTTTTCTTTTTTCTACCCAAGTCAGTCATTTTGTCTCGAAGCAGATGATGCCACGAGTTATCTATTATACCAGAGTGTTCAATATGCAATTGCAATTTGTGAAAGGAATTTCCGGATTAGGGTTGAACAATTTCTCATGTATCCTTGTATGTAGAGCATCTGCGTAATTGGAGGGATTAATATAGAGATTAAGCTTATAACCTCCGAACCTGACATTGGTTATGTGAAAGACCTGATGAGGGAATATCAGGCTTCACTCGGGATTGACCTGTGTTTTCAAAATTTTGAACAAGAACTTGCCGGGCTCCCGGGCGACTATCGGCCTCCAGACGGACGCTTATACCTTGCGGCTGATGACGGTAAGGTTGCCGGCTGCATTGCCCTGCGCCGGTTCGATGAAACGACGTGCGAAATGAAGCGACTCTACGTGCGACCGCAATTCCGAGGCTGTGGCTTGGCGCGAAAGCTTACGGAAAAAATCATTACCGATGCCAGGGAAATCGGCTATTGCATGATGCTGCTCGATACTCTGCCTACCATGCAGGTCGCACAAGCTCTTTATTTCTCCCTGGGATTCCGCGAAATACCCAGCTATCGGTTTAATCCGGTGCCCGGAACGCGCTACTTGTGTTTAAATTTATTGTGACGACGATCTAAGATACCCTCTGTTCAGATTGAGACAGAGGGCATTTCTCTTTTCCTGACGCCAGTTACATAGCGTTTAATATCTGGATATTATTGGCCACTGCAATATAAATGTAATATAGAGCCGGGAGCAGCACCACAATGAGCACACCCCAATTGATCAATATTAGCATTTTCTCAGAATCCACACATTTCCTCCTAAATTGTACATCTGCATATAGTTTAATGATAGCCGCAAAATAACACTTAGTCTGAAGTGAATTTTAGCTTTAGAGCTGTTGCCGGAATAAATGAGTGTTCGTAAGAAACAATACGCGGGCGACGAAAGTTTTACGCTACACGGTTAGAAAAGTGATAGATATACCTGCCAGAGGATGGTTTTTGTAGTCAAACTGTGGAACGTGTATTCGCACGCGGCGCTCGTTGGCAGCAAGAGGAGCCGCCATCCAAGAAGCCGTGTCTAAACGAGAATCCCAGAACCTGTAAAACAGGTGCGGCTCTCGCATGTAGTATGACCGAATAACTGTTGTTTTATGTAATAATGGAGGGGTAAGTCGCAAGCGTGCACCCTTAATTTTTATGTAACTTGTTTGAATTTGTTAAATTACCCTTAATCGTCAAGACATACTGCGGCGACAATTCACTGCGGGGAGGCTGATGTTTGCGTATATATCTTGGCACTCAACGAATAATATGAATGAATGTGCTAACTAGTTTATTGAACCGGTGCCATTGCATGAAAATAGGGACTTTGTGTTCCTGTGGAAGCGTGGTTGCTCTAGTGTCGCTGGATAGCAATTGATGTAATTTCCGCGTGTAAAGGAGGAGTTATGAGCCAGTTTAACCTTGCAGATGAACTAAAAAAAATTCGCTATTATCTGAGTTTGTTAGGTGAAGCCCCGGTGACTGAGTACAACAACAGAGCTTGTGAAAAAGGCTCTAAAGAAGAACAATCATAAATTATGATACCCCGGAAGGGAGGATTTTTCCGCTGCCACAGGGAAGAAATACCTAAACTGCGTGTAGCAATGCATAAAGGGGGATAACATGTTAGGAGACAGGACGTGTCCCTTTATTGAATATCTCTGCTGGGGGAAACGATGTTCGTGGTGGGATATGGAGGCGAACGCTTGCGCCGTGATCGGGCTTGCGACTTCAGTGCGGCGTATTGAGCAGTCGCTCCAGAAATTGACCCCTTTGCCGCCGGAAACAGCACCGGAAAAACCAGCCGCATCCAGCCGGAAAAGGCAAAATGCAAAGGATGGCGTTGCCGCACGCTAAGGAGGAAGGGCTCTCGTATGGGATGCCCTATATTCATGTTTTCGGATCGAAATCAGTGGGTGTTTTTTGCAGCTCTACGATATAATAGTAGTACAGGCTTTATGATATAAAAAATACGTAGGCAGGAGAGGTAGATTAACCGGTGTCAGATACGGCGAAGCATACCGAACGCTGGATTAAATTCGGCATAGTAATGGCGCTGGCAGGAATATTGGCTGGCATTTATTGGCTTGATCCAAACTTTTATCCTACTGTCGGAGCGTTGATTGTTCGCGGTAATGTCGATGATCTCATCGAGTTTTTGCAACCCTATGGTCTGTGGGCCATGGTAGTCAGCTTTTTTATCAATGTCTTAATCAATGCATTGGGATTTTTGCCGTCAATTTTTATTTCAACAGCGAACGGTGTCTTGTTTGGTGTTGTTCCCGGTATCCTCATTTCCTGGCTGGCCGAATGCACTGGCGTGATCGCAGGTTTTTATCTTATGCGCAGTATTCTACGGCATTCGGCAGAAGTTTTGATCGCTAAGAGCCCCTATCTGAAAAAGGTGGATGAATTTAGCAGCAACAACGGCTTTAAGGTGATGCTGTTCGCACGCTCGCTGCCGTATTTTCCTTCCGGTGTGATTACAGCGCTGGGTGCGGTTAGCAGTATAAGCTCCCGGGATTATATACTAGCGACGCTCATCGGTAAATTCCCTTCAACTGCGCTGGAAGTAATCATTGGTCATGACGTGGTTAATTATGAAAAGAATTTGCTGCGGCTAACCCTTGTGGTTCTTAGTGTTATCCTCATTTATTTGGGTTTGTGGTGGTATCAGCGGCGCCGCAAGCTGCCAGTGCCTGCGGAAGAACAGGCCCAGACGGAACAAGAGACCGAGTAACCGGCAATTTTTCTGCCATTATTGTTGCCTATCGCCCTGTGGGGCGAATATTTTTTTGCTTCATACTTTTTACAAATCACGTTGAGCCTATATGGGAAAAGAGGAATTAAAAGCGAACAAATAGAAAATAATACCAATAAATACAGCAGAGGGGGTTGAATCTATGGATCAGGAGCAAATCATCAGTGAGACGTTCGAAAAATACGAACAATATATAAATCCGGCAATGGCCAAGCTGTTTCGTTTTATGGGCCTGGCGGCCGTGGAGCACGAGGCGTCGGGGGAATACATTTGCGATACGAACGGCAAAAAATATATCGATTGTCTGGGTGGCTATGGCGTATTCAGCGTGGGACACCGGCACCCGTTTGTGGTCGAGGCGGTAAAAAAGCAAATGGATTTGATGCCACTATCCAGTAAAGTTTTGCTCAATAAGCCGATGGCGGATTTGGCCGCTGCGTTAGCGAACATCACTCCCGGCGATCTCCGCTATTCGTTCTTTGGCAACAGCGGAACCGAAGCGGTAGAAGGAGCGCTCAAGCTGGCGCGCGTGCATACCGGCAGGCCCAATATTGTCTCTACGACTAATTCTTTTCACGGTAAAACAATGGGGGCGTTAAGCGCTACGGGGCGGGAATTATTCCGGCAACCGTTCCAACCGCTGTTATCCGGCTTTACGCACGTTCCTTTCAACGATATTGATGCGCTCAAGAAAGCCGTTAATGAACTGACCGCCGCAGTGATTGTCGAGCCGATCCAGGGCGAGGGAGGTATTATTGTGCCGGATGACGGCTATCTTCCGGCTGTACGGGAGATTTGTGATAAAACAGGCGCACTTTTAATTTGTGATGAGGTGCAGACCGGTATGGGCCGGACCGGAAAAATGTTCGCCTCTGAACACTACCAGATTGTGCCGGATATTCTTTGTACGGCCAAAGCTCTTGGCGGCGGCGTGATGCCGATCGGTGCCTTTACCGCCCGTGCAGCGATATGGGAACAATACATTACCAGCCCGTTTCTTCATACTTCAACTTTTGGCGGCAACCCCCTGGCCTGCGCTGCCGCGCTGGCAACCATCGAGGTCATCCGGTCGGAGCGGTTGGTTGACCGGGCAGCAGAGTCGGGAGCATACTTTATCGCCAAACTTAACGAAATTGCGGCACGCTATCCGGCTGTTATCAAAGAAGTCCGGGGCAAGGGCCTGATGATTGGCATCGAACTGACCAGAGAAGGAGTAGGCGGGTTTCTTATGGCTGAATTGATTAATGCCGGTATTTTGGTCGCTTATACCCTTAACAACCCGAAAGTCATACGGATTGAACCACCGCTGATTATTACCCGTGAGGCGATCGACACGGTAGTTTCCGTTCTTTCCGAGGCAGTTGGTCAGGCTAACGAAATAATTGAAGATTTGTAAAACAAGGAGGAAGTATTCTGTGCCATACGTAGAAGTTGCTTTGTCTGTCAAAAGTCGACCAAGTGTTATATATCCGATTTTAAAAGAAATGACCCGCTATCCAGAGTTTATGCCAGACTTGGTCAGTGTGGACCTGATTGAACGCAAAGATAATACGACCATCACACGCTGGGTTTCTAACGTTGATGGCCGCATCATTAAATGGACGGAACTCGATGAGTTTGATGACGATCGGATGCATATAACTTACCGCCAAATTGAAGGTGATCTCAAAAAATTTCAGGGGGAATGGATTTTAACGCCTAGTCCGGAGGGTACCGAGATTAAGCTAACAGTTGACTTTGAATTTGGCATTCCCATGATTGCCGGCCTATTAAATCCGATCTTGAAAAAGAAGGTTCGCGACAATAGTATGAACATGCTCAAGGCAATCAAGGAAAGACTGGAAAATCAAACATAATTAGGCTATTTTCGCATAAATTCGCCGAAGACTACTATTGTTAATTATAAGTAAAACACTTATAATTAAATCATAAAACTACGAGGAGGAAGCATACTAAGGAAACGTAAGCATAATATCTAGATCGTCACTCTATATATGAAATAAACTGGGAGGCTATCCTCAGACTTCGATTTTATGGGGGTGCGTTAAGTATGAATTCACTGAAAACCACTGTCCTGCTTGCTGCATTGACTGGCCTAATGCTCGCCGTAGGTGCTTTTTTCGGCGGCACGAAAGGCATGACGGTTATGTTTGTCGTTTCAATACTGATGAATTTCTTCAGCTACTGGTATAGCGATAAACTAGTGCTCAAGATGTACGGGGCCCGCGAAGTTACCATTAATGACGCGCCCGAATTCGTGCGGATGGTTGCCAATTTAGCACAAAAGGCCAGAATGCCGATGCCGAAAGTGTACATCATTGATACTGATGTTCCCAACGCGTTTGCTACCGGCCGTGATCCGGAGCATGCGGCTGTGGCAGCGACTACCGGTATCATGCGAGCACTTAACTATGAAGAGCTTGAGGGAGTAATGGCCCACGAGCTGGCACATATTAAAAACCGTGACACACTGATCAGCACAATTGTGGCTACAATCGCCGGCGTCATTACCATGATCGCCAATATTGCTCAATGGGGCGCTTTCTTAGGTATGGGCCGCAGCGATGACGAAGACAGCGGCGCGGCCGGTTTATTGGAAATGATTTTCCTGATTGTGCTGGCGCCTATTGCTGCGACGCTTATTCAACTGGGGATTTCCCGTTCACGCGAGTATCAAGCGGATGAAAGCGGTGGCCTTATCTCCGGCAACCCGCTGGCGCTTGCCAGCGCGCTACAGAAGATTGAGTATTACGCGAAGCACCGAGTGATGCCAGAAGCTACGCCAGCCACTTCGCATATGTTCATCATCAATCCGTTCAGCGGTGCTGGAGACTGGGTGGTAAGCCTGTTCAGCACTCACCCGTCAACAGCTCAACGTGTAGCCAAGCTGCAGGAACTTGCTAAACGGGTTCGCTAAAAATCAGACCCCCTGAACTTATGTTCGGGGGTTTTTGTCTGCCATCTTCCAAGTAAAGCAGGAATAAAGTGGCAGAAATAACGAAAACTAAATTATATTTGAGGGAGGCGAGTGTTTTGGATAAAACGCTCAATTGGCTGAAAGAAATCTCGGAGGTTGCCGGTCCGTCCGGATTTGAATATCGGGTGAAAACATTGCTGAAAACAAGGCTGGATGGCCAAGCTGAAATACTCTATGATAAAATAGGCAGTATTATCTTTAAGAAGACGGGTATGAATGATGACCCGAAAATCATGTTAGCCAGCCATATGGATGAGATCGGTTTCATGGTCAAGTTCATTACCAAGGATGGCTATCTCAAATTTACAACGCTTGGCGGCTGGTGGGAGCAGGTGATGCTTGGCCAACGCGTAATCGTTATGACCGCTAAAGGCGATATTCCTGGCGTCATCGGATCCAAGCCACCGCATATATTAACCCCGGAAGAACGTAAAAAAATGGTGCCAAAGCGGGAAATGTACATAGATATCGGTGCAGGCGACGAAAAAGAAGCCAAAGAAAAGTTTGGCGTGCGTCAGGGAGATCCGATTGTACCCTATAGTACATTTGTACCGCTGGCCAATGATAAACTGCTTATGGGTAAAGCATGGGACAATCGCGTTGGCTGCGCGATCATGACTGAAGTCATTGCTGCCCTCCAGCACCAGTCGCACCCAAACACGGTTTTCGGCGCGGCCACTGTGCAAGAGGAAGTGGGCCTGCGCGGTGCCAAGACCAGTGCGGGCGTTATCGGTCCGGACATTGCTTTTGCCATAGATACGTGCGTTGCCGGAGATACGCCCGGCGTTTCGGATGACCAGGCATCAAGCAAACTGGGGAAAGGCGTGGCGATCAGCATTTTTGACTCGAGCTTAATTCCCCATAAATCGCTGCGTAATTTTGTGATCGATATCGCTGAAAGCGAACGCATTCCGTATCAACTGGAATTTACCGAGGGCGGCGGTACAGATGCCGGACGCATCCACATCCATCATGAAGGCGTTCCGAGTATCGTGATCAGCATACCTACCCGGTATATTCACAGCCACAACAGCATTATCCACCGGGATGACTATGAAGCGGCCGTGCGCCTGATGGTGAGCGTAATCCGCAAACTGGACACTGCCAAATATCATGAGATCATTTGTCGATAAACAGAGGAGGAGCATAATGGAAACTACATTAGTGCTAATTAAGCCCGACGGTGTGGCGAGAAAAATATGTGGCGATATAATCAACCGTTTTGAGCGCCGGGGATTTACCATCAGCGGTATGAAGTTGATGAAGCTCAGCCGTGAACAGGCGGAACGACATTATGCGGAGCATACCGGCAAACCATTCTTTACCAGTCTTGTCAATTTTATCACATCAGGTCCGCTGGTGGCACTGGCGGTTACCGGCGAAAACGCTATAAAAGCAGTGAGAAGCATGATGGGGCCAACCAATCCGTTGGATGCTGCTCCAGGTACAATTCGCGGTGACTTTGCCTTAACCATAGGCCAAAATATCATTCACGGCTCAGACAGCCCGGAAAGCGCTGTGCGTGAACTTGGGATATTTTTTGAGCCGGATGAGCTGCTGTAGCTTTCCGAAACAAATAATGGGGTGAGATGATGAAAATTTATACCAAAACCGGCGATAAAGGTACGACCGGCTTATATACCGGCGAGCGGGTAGCGAAAGACTGCCTGCGGGTTGAAGTTTACGGAACTATCGATGAGGCGGATGCCGCCCTAGGGCTGGCAAGGTCGCTCGCGACAAAACAAGATGTGCGAGCCGCCATTATTTCAGCGCAAAAGACGCTTTGGACCCTTATGGCAGACTTCGCCAGTATCGGCGATACCGCACGAATTACCGCCGAGCAAGTTATGGCTATAGAAGCAGGAATTGACACTGTTGATAAACAATTACCGCCCCTTACGCAGTTTGTTATTCCAGGAGACTCCCCGGCGTCTTCCGCGCTACACATGGCGCGCACCATTATCCGCCGGGCTGAGCGGCTGGCGTGGAAACTATCCCGTGAAGAGGACGTCAACGACCAAGCGCTCGTCATGCTAAATCGCCTTTCAGACTATTGCTTTGTGTTAGCGCGCCGCGAAGTCGAGGAGTAGTCGATATGCCGATCTACGAATTTGTTTGTATGTCCTGTGGCAAACCAAGTGAGCAACTATGCCCTATCCAGTGGGAAGGAAAAGCCAGGTGCCCACATTGCGGCTCTCACGACCTGAAAAAACTGTTGTCTGCTTTCTGCAGTCCGGGAAATGACGGTGGCGGGGGCTGCGCCGGCTGCACGGGCAAAAACTGCAAAGGCTGCAAATAGCAAGCAACAAAAATAGCACATCACCGCGGTTCGATACATACACTATATTGCGCAAGAGTTAAGGGGGGCGATATAGTGAAGTTTCGTTTTTACATCATGACCGTTCCGGCGCCGTTTCGCAAACTAATGAGAATTTTTACTAAAAAAGACTAAATCAGGAAATACTAATAACCGCCAGAATTTGGCGGTTATTAATTTTTGCTTAATATACTGAACAGAAGGAAAATTCTAATTACACAGAGAAACTATATAATGCTCATTACACACAAAGCAGTGCTGTGTGGTTACAGGAAATACACTAAATTAGGAGGGACTAAACTTGAAAGAGTACAAAAGTGACAGACTAAGAAATGTCGGAATTGTTGCGCACGGAGGAGCCGGCAAAACATCGCTTACAGAAGCGCTGCTGTTTAACGCAGGTTCTGTCACCCGACTTGGCAGAGTGGATGACGGATCATCCACAGCCGACTTTGAACCGGAAGAAATCAAGCGTAAGGTCACCATTAGCGCTGCATTAGCTCCTTGTGAATGGCGCGACCATAAAATAAATTTTGTAGACACTCCGGGTTATGCTGATTTCGTGGCGGAAGTCAAGGGAGTTATGCGGGCGGTAGACGGTGTCGTGGTCGTTCTGTGCGCTGCATCAGGCGTAGAGGTCGAAACGGAGAAGGTCTGGCAGTACGCACTAGACCATGGCCTGCCGCGCATCGCATTTATTAACAAAATGGATCGGGAAAACGCGGACTTTTATAGTGTAGTCGACTCCATGAAGGAAAAGTTCGGTACAGGCATTGTTCCGTTGCATTTGCCAATTGGTGCCCAGGATACTTTTAAAGGCATTGTTGACCTGGTAAAAATGAAGGCTTATATACCGGCGAACAACACCGGCACACAAGTAAACGAAATTGATATACCTGCAGACCTCACAGATAAGGCTGAAGAAGCGCGCATGGCGCTGATTGAGGCCGCCGCCGAGGGCGATGACGAGCTTTTGGCTAAATACCTTGAAGGTGAAGAACTCACCCAGGAGGAAATAGTTCGCGGTCTAACCGCCGGTATTAGAGAAGCGAAAATTGTGCCGGTCTTCTGCGGCTCGGCTTATAAAAATATTGGCGTACAGTCCGTCATGGACGCAATTGTATCTTATCTGCCTGCGCCGGTAGTCAAGACATATAAAGGATTTCATCCGGCTACTAAGCAGGAAATGGAAAGAAAAGCGACTGATCCTTTTTCGGCGATGGTATTTAAGACTACGGCTGACCCGTTTGTTGGCCGGCTTAGCTTTATCCGCGTTTTTTCCGGCAGCCTAAAACCGGATAGTGTACTCTATAACGTAACCAGGGATAAAGCAGAGCGCATTGGCAATATTTTCACTATGCGCGGCAAACAACAGGATGCTCTCACAGTTGCTCACGCCGGTGATATCGTAGTCATTCCCAAGTTGGCTGAGACTAAAACCGGCGATTGTCTGTGCGACAAAGACCATCCGATTGCTTACGAGCCGATCAGTTATCCGAAACCAATGTTCATGGCAGCGGTTGAGCCTAAGAACAAAGGCGACGAAGATAAACTGGCCAACGCGCTCAACCGGATGGCGGACGAAGATACCACCTTCCAGTTAGAAAAAAATAATGAGACTAACCAAATGCTCGTGCGCGGCATAAGTGATCTCCATCTTGACGTTATCGCTGAGCGGATGAAACGTAAATTCGGCGTCGAAGTCAAACTCAGCGATCCCAAAGTCCCGTACCGTGAAACCATCCGTTCCTCGGTAAAAGTGGAGTATAAGCACAAGAAGCAAAGCGGCGGTCATGGTCAATACGGACACGTATGGCTGCAAATTGAACCTCTGCCTCAGGGCGGTTTTGAATTCTCTGAATCGATCTTCGGCGGCGCTGTTCCGCGCCAATACTTCCCGGCAGTAGAGAAAGGCGTCCGCGAAGCGATGCTTGGCGGTATTTTGGCCGGCTATCCTGTTACTGATCTGAAGGTTATCCTTGTGGACGGTTCCTATCATGATGTTGACTCCTCTGAAATGGCATTCAAGATTGCCGCTTCATCCGCGCTCAAGAAAGGTGCGCTACAAGCTAAGCCGGTACTGTTAGAGCCCATCTACAACGTCGAGGTTACTGTCCCTGAAACTTATATGGGCGATATCATTGGCGATTTTAACAGCCGCCGCGGTCGCATATTAGGCATGGAGCCGATTGGTAAAGGGATGGGTGTTGTCCGGGCGCAAGTGCCGCTCGCCGAGTTGTTCCGTTACCCGATTGAATTGCGCTCGATGACGCAGGGCCGAGGTAATTTCAATATGACTTTCGATCATTATGAAGACGTGCCGCAACGGATTGCCGATCAAATCATTGCCGAGTACAAGAAGAACAAGACCGAAGAAGAATAAAAAAATGTCAAAAACCTCCGTACGCGGAGGTTTTTGACATTTTAAAGAAGACGACTATGCCGTCTTCTTCTTTAAACTTGGCTGGGGAGGCAGGACTCGAACCTACGCATGTCGGAGTCAAAGTCCGATGCCTTACCGACTTGGCTACTCCCCAATAATATGCTTGTCATATTCGGGTCGCATTTTTGCAACGTAACTAGTATAGCATAGGATAAACGGAGAAGCAAGCTTTAGTTTACGATAAATTGCAGGTTTATTTTTCCAGCGAACAGAAGGCGGATAAATTTTCGTAATTAAAACCTGTCTTTTATCAACGCTATTTCCTTTAGCGCCGCCGACTGGCGGCGTATTATTTTTCGAAGCCAAGAAAGGAACTGGATAATTGCATAAGTTAGAGCCAGCAGTTATGAGCCTCTTGCATATTAGTAAAATTAGCGGCATCAATAATAAAATCCTATTAGATATCATATAATTCGGAAGCTATAGTCTGAAAGCCGAGGAGGGGGAGCATGATAAACTGTTATATTCGAAAACCCCGCATGTATTTATCGGCCATTGCCCTGATCGTTGTCGGCTTTTTCGCCGTACTGACCTGGATTAGCTATTGGGAAGAACGGGAACTGGCGGCTATCCCCAATCAGCCCCAAGTATGTCCCCAAGGGAAGATTTCAATAGTCATTAAAATTCCGAGCCGTATTCTCGAAGTGCATGAAGACGGAAAGGTATATAAAAAGTATCGGATAGCTGTTGGCAAAAGTGACACTCCGTCACCACTTGGCGAATGGGTGATAGCTTGGAAATCGTACCGTCCCGGAGATATTTTTGGCACTCGTTTCCTGGCATTGAATGTACCCTGGGGAGGTTATGGCATTCACGGCACGAACCAACCATGGTCGATCGGCCATTCTGCCAGCAAGGGCTGTATACGCATGCGAAATAAAGATATTGAAGAGCTTTACGAATGGATTCCTATCGGTACGCCGGTACGCATTGAAGGTTATATAGTCCGGATACAGCGAACGCTAAAGATATATGACATGGGCATTGATGTTGTGAAACTGCAACGGAAGCTTCGGGAATTAGGTTACCTGGAAGGACGGGCTGACGGCTTTTTTAATAAAGATACCGAAGAGGCGGTCAAACGATTTCAGCATGACAGGGGGCTCAAAGTAACAGGCATAGTTGATAAGAGCGTATTGAATTTACTAGGTATCTAGAAAAAGGAGGAATCGCGCTTCTTTTTGGTTTTCCCCAGTTAAACCTATACGTTATATCGCATATACAATATATCACAACAATAAACACTTAGGCTTCTTCATTTTTTAAGTATCGCTTCTGCCGGGACATGACATCCTTTGCTGGCAAGTATGTAGCGAGGAGTTCCTAAAAATCGTCACGGCCGGATATTTATTAGAAAAAACATACGAGGTTTAGCCTTTGAACTAAACCTCGTGTCCTGCGAATTTACTGGTCGGGGCGACAGGATTCGAACCTGCGGCCTCTTGGTCCCGAACCAAGCGCGCTACCAAACTGCGCTACGCCCCGTTTCACATTTATAAAGTATACACTCCCGGGATGTTATTGTCAACAGTAAATCATAGTATCCGAAAAAAAACATATACTATCAGCATGTTTTACAGGATTCAGGAATTTTCGTCCGAATTAGTTATGCATAAAGATCGGTTTAGGTGAAGCATTTAACCCCACCTGAATCTCAGCCGACCAAATGACTGAGGCTTAACGAAATCCGCTATACCGAATGCTCCCTTCAGAGGCTCATTCTTTACAGCCAATGTGACGATAAAACGACTTGATTGGAGGTTTTATGACAAAGAACAATTTAATTATAACGGTGGTTTTTGTTGTCTTTGTAAGTATAAGCGGGCTTGCAGCTGCTGCCCCCGTGCTTAAGCTGGGAATGGACGGTAAGGATGTGCTGGCGCTTCAGTCTAAGCTAAAAGAACTCGGATATTATACCGGCGAGCCGGATGGTTCATTTGGTGCCGAAACCCATGCCGCGGTAGTGAATTTTCAACTAGATATGGGGCTGGAACCGGATGGGGCGGTTGGTGAAAGAACGCTGCAGACGCTTCAAGCATTCCCCAGTACAGGCGGAACGGTCAGTCGCGGTTTGGCCGACAGCCGCAAAGGACAGAGGATTGTTTCTCTGGCAAAGCGTTTTTTAGGCGTACCTTACGCTTGGGCGGGGCGGTCGCCGGAGGGCTTTGACTGTTCTGGGTTTATTCAATATATCTTTAATCAATACAGCATCCCGTTGCCGAGAATGGCCGACGAACAATTCGAGATAGGTATTGCCGTTCCGCAGAACGATCTGCAGCCCGGCGATTTGGTATTTTTCAGTACCTATGAACCAGGACCGTCACATGTGGGCATCTATATGGGCGAGGGGCAGTTTATTCATGCCAGTTCTGGTGCGGACGAAGTTACCATAACACCTATAGGTAAGGATTATTACCGTGAGAGATATGTAGGGGCGCGCAGAGTGCTTAAGTAATAGGATAATCAAGCGGCCGGAACACTCCGGCCGCTTTACTCATTGAGCTTGATTAATTTAAGACTGGGGGTTACACGCACTTCAAACGTACGATCCCACGGCAGCCGCGCGGTGACTTCTAGATTGGCGAATGTTACCTTAAGCGGGCCATCAGCTGTATCAATCGTTGCCGATTGTGAGCGTAGGTGTCGGGAGTAGAGGGTGTTGGCCCGTTCGCGGATTTGCCGCTGGATGGCGTCATTGATTGCCGCGTAGTGTTTATCAAGTTGATAAGGATTGATACCTAGAACCATTAGTTGTTTATTGATTACCGGCTGAATTTCTTTTTGATAGTGCCAATCATCTAAGAGACGAGAGATGAGAAACTCCCAGTTGGCGTGTTGGGTGGCAATGGCCGGGCCTGCTGCCTGGAGGGAAGGGGGGTGAGCGCCGAAAACAGCGATTTGCGCCAGGGCGGTGCCGATGGAATTGCTGGTCGTGTTCCAGCCACAATAAGCGGCCAGGCTCATGGGATTTATGTCTTGGTCGATCAGCCAGGGCAAGAGCGTTTCTGTGGCGTAATAGTTCTCGGTCAGATCTACCAGGGCGACTGGACGACCGCTGCCCATAAGGGCTTTCACCTCGCGCACGGCTTGCCTGTAGGAGCTGTTGCCTAACCCGCCTGTACCGATATGTACATAGAGAACATAGTCGGCATGTTCAAGTGCTGTTTTTACGCCATTGATGATCCGGATTTTTTCATTTACTGTCGTTTCCACTGAATGCGGCATGAACGGCATAATGACGCTGGCTGCGTCCGGATGTGAGTAGCGGACATGAATTTTGGGCGAGTAGGCGGCATTCTGAGCAATGATGCGTCCAAGAAGCGTAAGCGCCACTTCATCGGTTCCCCGGGTGACAATGACTTTTTGCTCCAAACCACTTTGCCTGATATAATGTTCAATCCGGCTTTTAGCTATATTGGGTAGCCCAAACGGTTGCCCGTCATCCTGGCCAATGATAAGCCCATCAATAATATTATTTTTGACCATGTCAACTAGTGCCAGGTTGACTTCATAGTTGCGGGCATAAAGCGCAGTATATCGGCGGATGAGATCGGCGGGTAGCTTTGCTTCAAGCTTTTGCAGTTTTTTCAAAGCAAGAGGATTTTCAAAGGTTAAGAGCAAATCCTTCTGGACGGAATACTTTGCCATATCTTTTTGATACCGGGCGTTATCCTGGGTATCGGCGATCAAGAGTCGTGGTATAATGCTAAAAGCATATAGTTTCAGACGGGGGTTGCGGCGGCGAATTTCCTGCAGCAATTCCAGTGACTTTTGAATATCTTCATCACTGCCGGCGTTCAGACGGGAAGTTACCAAGCCACCGTGAACCAGCATATCCATTGAAATGATTGCCGTTTCGGCATGCTTGCTGTTGTCCAGCAGCCATTCCCGGATCGCCGCTTTGTCGGCGGGCTTCCGGTAGTTGTCCAGCAGCGAAGCTGGCGGCATTTTTACAGCAACATGGGCAATGGCGCCTACCTGCTCCAGGTATTGCGTACAAGGCGGGCGTGAATCGAGCGGAACCAGAAGAATTTCCGTTTGGTAAGAATGCGTGATCGCGAGCGGCGGCGCATCGACAACAAGCAGTTGTCCCTGATGTATTCTCACCGCAAATAAAGCCGCTGCCATGCCTGCGATCAGCAAGAGATAGAGCGCAAAACGCTTTCGCATATAACACCTCTATTTTATATAGCCTGAAATATGTTCGACTTATTTGGTCAAAATCCTGTATTTTTTAACTATAGTAACCAGTTTGCGCGAGGAGTTTTTCGCAGGAAACCGAATATGCATATGAATGAAGGTATTTTATGAGAATTATAACGGGAACTGCCAAAGGCAGGAAATTAAAAGCGCCTAAGGGCCTCATGGTCAGGCCGACCGCTGACCGGGTCAAGGAATCGGTATTTAATATCATTGCGGATAGGATCTATGGCGCCGAGGTGTTGGATTTATTCGCGGGAACAGGAAACTTGGGCCTGGAAGCATTAAGCCGGGGTGCAGCGTCCGCTGTTTTTGTCGACAATGCCCCGGCCAGTCTTGCAGTGCTAAAGAGCAATGCCGAACATACACGCCTTGCTGAACGCAGCCATTATATCCGGGCAGACGCACTGAAAGCGGTAGACATTCTTCACAGTCAGGGCCGCTTATTTGATCTGATTTTCTGCGATCCCCCATATAATAAGGGGCATGTGGTTGCACTACTGCAGCAAATAGAAGCCAGGCTTATAGTAAAGCCGACCGGACTGCTTATTATCGAACACTCCCGCCATGAGCCGGTTACCAGTTCTCTGGTCAAATTACAGGTGGTGCGTACAGAACAATACGGAGAAACGGTAGTATCTTTTTTAACAGTTTCAGTTTGATCCAGGAGTATAAGGAGGAAGTTATTAAATGCGTATCGCAGTATGCCCGGGAAGCTTTGATCCAGTAACATGCGGTCATCTTGACATTTTTGAACGGGCGAGTCAAATGTTTGACGTATTAATTGTAGCTGTTTTTCACAATCCGAATAAAAAACCGATGTTTACCATGGAAGAACGGGTGGAGATGCTCCGTGCGGCGACTTATCATATACCGAATGTAAGAGTTGACGCTTTCTCCGGGTTGCTGCATGAATATGTTCGTCAGCAGAATTCCAATATCATTGTTCGCGGCCTGCGGGCGCTTACCGACTTTGAATATGAGTTTCAACGGGCGCTGCTTGTAAAAAAAATAGCCCCCGGCATGGAGACTATATTTATGATGACCAGTAGCGAATATTCCTTTGTGAGTTCAAGCGGCATCAAAGAATTGGCTAAGTTTGGGGGAACCATCGCCGGACTTGTGCCCACCTGTGTAGAAGAGAAGATTATGCAGCGCCTGCGAGATATATAAAACAGGCAGTTTAAGGGAGAGGTAACATGACTATTGAAGAAATTTTGGAAGAAATGGAAAACATGCTCCTGGATGCTCCGCGTGTACCGTTCACCAATAAGCGAATGATCGAAGAGGACGAATTGGCCCGTTTGTTGGATGAATTAAGGGAAGTCTTGCCGCATGAAGTAACGGAAGCCAAACGCATAATTAATGATCGGCAGCGTATTATGGAAGAGGCGCAGCGGGAAGCACAGAATATTGTCAACCAAGGAAAAACATACATCTCCAAATTAACAGATGAAAATATCATAACCAAACAAGCACAGGACCAGGCTGACGAGATTGTCAATCAGGCGAGAAAAGCTGCTTGGGAACTCCAGGGTGAAGCGAACGCCTATGCCGATAATGTCTTTCAACATCTGGAGCGAAATTTGGAAAAGGCATTGGAAGTTGTGCGACAAGGCCGGGCTAGTTTCCATCAAAACAAAGCCAACTAATCCCATTCAGCCTGCTATTTCTTTACCAGGCAGTGGATCTCCCGGGCGAGCCGAATACCCAGCGAAAGGGCAATTAACACGCCGACCAGCAGGGTGAACAAGTATCCAGTTTGTTCCAGACGATGCAGCCAGAATGAAGATGAAGATGTAGCAGCCGGTGCAAACATGACCGGCACCGACCACAAATTGCCCATAATTTCTGCCGAATCCATCAGTAGGAATGTCAGTGCTCCGGCTAATACTGCATGCAGGAACCGGCCAGCTATGTACGGAGCCATGCGAATGCCCGATTCAATGACAATACTGGCTACCTGGCCATGGACAGACAATCCGCTCCAGGCAATAATCGCGCCGGAAAGAGCTACTTTCTCGATGAGCGGCGCGTCAGCCTGGCTGGCTGCCATCGCGCCGAGGTCAATTTCAAATAAGCCGCTTACCAGCGCCGGAGCCAAATTGGCGCTGAACCCGATGGCGCTAAGTAGTGCTGCGAAAATGGTATTGAGGCAGGATGTTAAACCCACAACCGAGACAATGCGTAAGATGACCGAAAATACGATAATAAATCCGCCGATAAGCAAAATCGTATTCATTGATGATTTCACTGAATCGCCAAGCAGTTGACCTATGGAGCGTTTATCTTCCTGACGGGCGTTATAAAGCGCCCGAAAAGCTCTGATAAGGATATTACCGGATGCTATGGTTGCATCTTGTGTATCAGCATCACGGCCACGGCCATGATAGCGAAAGATGATGCCGACGATGAAACTGGAAAGATAGTGAGCCAGCGCAATGGTTGCGCCTATTTCCGGCATACCGAACATACCGACAGCGACCGCTCCGAACATAAACAGCGGGTCAGCGGTATTGGTAAAAGACAGTAAGCGTTCTGCTTCCACTGCGGTACAAAGCTTGTTTTTGCGAAATTTTGAGGTAATAACGGCATCCATCGGATAACCGGATGCCAAACCCATGGATAATGCAAAGGGTCTTACTACGCTTTGCCACAGTGCTACAA
>JAOACF010000053.1:306-17957 GCA_026417995.1 Negativicutes bacterium | reverse complement strand
CGTGCAGTGGAAGAACTGTCGATCGCCAGAAGCCCGTTGCTGGAAGCCGGGTTAACCAAGCAAGACATTCGCGACATTTCCCGCGAATGGGGGCTGCCTACCTGGGATAAGCCCAGCGCGGCGTGTCTTTCTTCCCGCATTGCCTACGGTCTTCCCATAACCGCAAAAAGGTTATATCAAGTAGAGCAGGCCGAAGCGGTTATCAAAAAATATTGCCGGGGGCAGGTGCGCGTGCGGCATCACGGCGATCTGGCCCGTATCGAAGTCGAAAGGGCGGAAGTGGCGAAAATAGTGGAGCCGGAAGCGGCGCGGGAAATTGAAAAAGTGCTGAAAGAGGTTGGCTTTACCTTTGTGACCGTAGATCTTGCCGGTTATCGGACAGGCAGCATGAATGCAGCGCTGAAATAATGCGAAAAAAGGGCACGGCCCGCCGCTGCGGCGGGCCGTACCCTTTTTTGGGGCTATAGCGTATGGTGCGCTTCTTCCTTGCCTCGGCGTAAGAGGCTTTTAAGTTTTTTCACCATCGCTGTATTCATGCCTGGTTTGAGGTCGTCAAGCAGCGTATAAACCACAGGTACGACAACAAGCGTAAGGATGGTCGACGTAATCAGACCGCCGACAATCGAATGCGCCATCGGCGCGCGGCTTTCCGCGCCCGGGCCGATGCTGAGCGCCAGCGGCAGCATACCGAAAATCATCGCTGCAGTAGTCATGATGATCGGACGCATCCGGACGACAGCCGCTTCGACAAGCGCCTGGTTGCGCGCAGTACCCTGCTGCATGCGTTGCTTGGCAAAGTCAATGAGCAGAATGGCGTTCTTGGTTACCAGACCCATCAGCATGATGACGCCAATCAGCGACATGAGACTGAGGTCGCTGCGCATGACCAGCAGGCCGAGAATGGCCCCGATGATTGCCAGCGGCAGCGCCAGCATGATCGAAAACGGGTCGATATAGCTTTCAAACTGCGCCGCCAGCACGAAGAAGATGAAGAGTACAGCCATTAAAAGCGCCAGAGCGATATTCGTAAACGTCTCGCGCATCTGTTCCGACTGGCCGGTTGTTACAATACTGTATCCGGCAGGCAGCTTGATTTGAGCCAGTTTACCGGCCAAATCACGGTTGAATTTACCCAGCGAAACATCTTTCAGGTTAGCCGAGAGCGTAATCTGGACCTCACGGTCATAACGCTTGATTTCGCTCGGGCTTGTCGCGTAAACCGTCTGCGCAACTTCCGACAGCGGAACCATGACTGCCTGACCGGCCGCATCCCTGTATTTGCCGGAGAGGTAAATGTTATTCAGGTCAGTAAGGTTAACGCGGTCGTTTGCTGCCAGACGAACGCGCACATCATACGCGTCATTGCCTTCTTTAAACTGGGTCACAACCGCGCCGTTGAACATGGTGCGCAGCGTATCGGCAATTGCTCCGGCGGATACGCCGAGATCAGCGGCGCGTTCTCGTTTTATTTGGATCTGAGCGTCCGGCTTGCCCGGTTTGTAGCTTGAGGATACGTCCACCGCGCCCGGAGTGGTTTCAATGGCGCGCTGTACCTGCTCGGCAATCTCGGACAGCATATCTAAAGATTCGCCGCGTATGACGATTGAGACCGGTTTGCCGCCGGTGAGGCCGGCTTTGCGGGTTACGCTTACCTTGACGCCGGGAATATCGTTCAGCTTATCCCGGAGTTCAGCCATTACCTGGGTATCACTGCGCTGGCGGGCATTTTTTGGTGGCAACTTGACCAGGATGTTAATGTTATCAACTGTGGAAACGGCATAGGTCATTTTGACCTCTGGGGCGGTGCGGACAATGGCGACAATTTGGTCAGCCAGCTCGCCGACTGCTTTTACGCTCATGCCGGGATCGACTTCGGCCGTCACGCTAAACTCACCGTTGTCGGCCGCAGGAACGAAGTTCGCGCCTAAAAAGGGGATAAGCGCCAGGCTTCCCAGAAACAGCGCGCCGGAGATGGCAAGCACTTTGCCGCGATGGGAGAGAGCCTTGCTTAAAAAATCGCCGTACCGTTGCGTCCAGGCGTCAAATTTGGCGTTCCAGCGCATGAACCAGCGTCCTAGGCGGGTATCGTCCCCGGCGTGGGAGTGCGTCAGGTATTTCGCCGACAGCATTGGCGTCAGCGTAAAGGCGATGAATAGCGAAACCAGCACGCTGAAAGCGACTGTAATGCCGAACTGCTTGAAAAATTGGCCGGCAATGCCGTTCATCATGCCTACCGGCACGAACACCGCCACCAGCGTTAGGGTGGTTGCGGTAACTGCCAGTCCGATTTCGGCGGTGCCGTCAGCAGCAGCCTCCAGCTTGCTTTTGCCCAGCTCCATATGACGAACGATATTTTCAATTACCACGATGGCGTCGTCGATTAACAAGCCGACGGCTAGCGACAGCGCCAGGAGCGACATGGTATTGAGAGTAAAGTTGAGCAGTTTCATAATGAAGAAGGTGGAGATAATCGAGGCCGGAATCGCGATGGCGGCAATTAAGGTACTGCGCCAGTTGCCGAGGAACAGATACACAATGGCCACTGCGAGCACACCGCCGAGGATCAGATTAAACAATACGTCGTGCACCGATTCGCGAATGTTTTTGGAATTGTCGCGAACCATGACCGCCTCGACGCCAGCGGGCAGCTCTTGCTTGAGCGCGTCCAGCTCTTGCTTAATCTGATCCGATACCTTTACGGTGTTGGCGCCTGACTGTTTCATAATATCGATGCCGATGGCCGGCTGGCCATTGAATTTGGTAATGCTGGAAGCGTCTTTCGTTGTATCGTTTACAGTGGCTATATTGCTGATAAACAATTGGGCGCCATTGCGGCGCGCAACCGGCAGGTTGCGAAACTGGTCGGTAGTCGTGAGGTTTCCGGCAGTACGCATCGTGATCTCCCGATTGCCGTCCGTTACTTTACCGCCCGGCAATTCGAGATTTTCGCTGCGCAAACTGTCAATGATTTCGTTTGCAGTAAGCCCATAAGCCGCGATTTTGCTGCTGTCAAGATCGATTTGGATTTCACGGTCGAGCCCGCCCTGAACGGTAACCGAACCAACGCCGTCAATGCTTTCCAGACGGCGCTTGACCAAGTCGTTTACAAGCGTGGTCATTTCCCGCGGACTCATATTGCCGGTGATAACAATGGAAGCAATAGGTGCTTCCGCAGGGTCGAAGCGCATGATTACCGGTTCGTCGGCATCCTGCGGCAACGCCCCTCTCAGGCGGCCGATTCTATCGCGGATGTCCTGGGCAGCGGCCTGTGCCTTCGTTTCCAGCGTGAACTCGATAGTAGTGATCGATACTCCTTCGCGCACGGTGGAGTTGATGTGCTTAACCCCTGATACCGAGCCGACCGCTTCCTCCACTTTTTGCGTAATCTTTGTTTCCACCTGTTCCGGCGAGGCGCCGGGATAGGTGACTTGCACGGTAACAAACGGGAATTCGACGTCAGGATATTCGTCGACATTGAGCGAAATATAGCCGAACAAGCCCAGGACAACAAGCGCCAAAATAGTGACGGTGGCGAAGACCGGACGCTTTAAGCTGATATCAGTCAGTATCATAGTACCAATCTCCCTTACTTCGTCACTGCAACAGCATCGCCGTCTTTAAGTTTGGTGACATTGTTTACCGCGACCAACTGTTTTCCCTGAAGACCGGCTTTGATTTCAATGTTATTGCCGTTGACTTCGCCGACTTCCACCTGGCGACGCACGGCTTTACCGTTCTCAATTGCATACACGTAGGCTAATCCCTGTTTTTGAAAGACAGCGGACTGCGGCACGGCCAGCGTTTTGGTCTCTGCGCCGGTGACAAGCTCCACTTTGATGAACATGCCTGGTTTTAGCAAACCATCGGCGTTGTCCAATTTAATTTTCGTGCGAAACATGCGGCTGTTCAGACCCGCGACCGGGTTAATGGTATCGACAGTTCCGGCAAAGACTTTGCCGGGATAGGTGTCCACCATAATGGCCGCAGTTTGACCAATAGCAACCATACCCATGTCTTTTTGTTCAATATTGACGACTGCATATAGTGTGCCAATGTCTTCTACAGTCATAAGCGCAACGCCGGGCGCAACTACCTGTCCAATCGTCGCCGTTTTGTTGGCAACAACGCCGCTCACCGGCGCGAAGATCACACTATGGCCATACTGCTGTTGCGCGTTGCTGGCGCTGGCAGTCGCGCTGGAAAGATCGGCTTCGGCAATTCTCAGCTTGGTTTCGATGCTGTCAAGCTGCTGCCGGGAAACGGCATTTTGTTCGAATAGTGCGCGGTAACGGTCGTAGTCTGCTTTGGCATTATCATAGCTGGCTTGAGCCTTGCGCACCGTATCATTTGCCATACGGGCGGAATTGGCGAGTTCTGCGCTTTCCAGCTTAACCAGCGGTTGGCCTGCTCTGACCATTTGGCCGTCCTCTACCAGCACTTCCTGAATGCGGCCGGATATTTTGGCGCTGATTGCGGCCGAGGTCTGTGCTTCTAGTGAGCCGGTAAGCACCAGTTTTGGCAGTTTGTTGATATACGATACTTCTGCTGCCGTTACGCTGACGGCGTTATTTTCTGACAACTGATTTTGGGCTTTGCCTGCCGGCAGGAAGTAGCTTTTGGCGGCAACGGTCAGGCCTACAGCCAACATGACGGGAACAACCCAGTATTTTGCTTTAAATCCTTTCATTAAAGCTGACCCTCCGTAGTTAGTATTTGCCAGGGCGGCAGTCTCCGCTTCTAATTATTTACTGAAATTATTACTTAAAAAACGAATTTTGCAACACACACCTAGGATGCGGCGTTTCATGCATCACCCTTGCGCAAATCAAGAAACATTGAAAACTCCCAATGTTTTATTAGTTTCTGATGGGATAACTATAGCAAACCGCAAAACGCCTGACAAGTATTTCTGCCTAGTTTGCCGCCTGTCAAATGCAGTCAGATTTGGATAAGACGCCCCGAAAAACATAGAGAAATATCCGGGTAAAGTTGGCAGGAGTTCTGGGTATTGTCCAGAAATTCATAATTGTCTTAATGTCTCTTCGAGTCCGCCAACCTGCGATGGCTGCATCATGGTTGCCGGGCCTGTAGGGTATGGCGGGAAACCGCTGTGCCTCCCATCGCGGAAAGAAGAGTTGGCCTATAGGCGTACGGCCGGCGCGCTTTTTGCGATGCCGGCTGATTATTTTAGCGGAGGTTTGATTGATGACCAGGTTGAAATGGGCACTTCTTTTCGGTGTACTTCTGGCTCTGATGCTTGCCGGCTGCGGCGGGCAGCCGGAGAAGGTGCAGCAACCGGCGAAACCGGCGCGTCCGGATGTCATTCTGGCGACTACGACCAGCACGCAGGACAGCGGTTTGCTGGATGTACTCATTCCGGCATTTGAAAAGAAAACGGGCTATAAAATTAAAACGATTGCCGTCGGCTCCGGCCAGGCAATCGTCATGGGCGAAAAGGGCGAAGCCGATGTGCTGCTGACTCATGCGCCAGATGCCGAAAAGAAGATAGCGTCTGCGGGCACGGTAGTTAGCCGGCGGCTGGTTATGCATAATGATTTTGTCATAATCGGATCGAAGGAGGATCCGGCCGGCATCAAAGGCAAAGCGGCGAAAGACGCTTTAGCGGCGATTGCTGGCGGCAAAAAACTCTTTGTTTCCCGTGGCGACAACTCGGGTACGCATCAACTGGAAAAGAAATTGTGGCCGCTGGCGGCCGTCAAGCCGGAAGGCACTTGGTATCAGGAAGCGGGCGCCGGCATGGGGCAGACGATAAAGATCGCCGACGAAAAGAAGGGCTACACCTTGACCGACCGTGCCACCTATCTGGCGCAACAAAAAAATATCTCACTCGCCATTCTGGTTGAAGGCGACGCCAAACTGCTCAATATTTACCATGTAATGGAGGTAAACGCCGATAAGTTTGCCAAAGTTAATAAAGAAGGCGGCAAGGCCTTTGGCGACTTCCTGCTTTCCGCCGAAGGGCAGGAGATCATTCGTGTTTTTGGCAAGGATAAATTCGGACAGCCGCTGTTCTTTGCCGACGGCGGCAAAACCGAAAAAGATTTTGGATTGTAATGAGGTAATCGGATGGAGGCAATCATCAACGGCCTGTACCAGGCGCTAACCTTGCTTCTTGGCGGCGATGCGGAACTTTATCAGGTTATTCTGCTAACCTTGCAGGTATCGGGTACAGCCACATTAATCAGTATTTTTCTGGGCGTCCCCGTGGGATTGACGCTGGCGCTCAAGGACTTTCCCGGCAAGCAGGCATGCTTAAGTTTTATTAACTTCGGCATGGGATTGCCGCCGGTAGTGGTGGGCCTGTTCGTGAGCCTGCTGCTCTGGCGGTATGGGCCGCTGGGCGCATTGGGGCTGATGTATACGTCATGGGCGATGATTATCGCGCAGGCAGTCATCGCCAGCCCGATTGTCGCCGGTTTGACCTTTGCGGCGATCGGCAGCTTGAATCCCAAGCTGCGGCTGCAGCTGATTTCGCTGGGGGCTGCTTGGCCGCAGACCTATTGGCTGCTCATCAAGCAGGCGCGTATTGGCCTGTTGGCGGCCGTAATGGCCGGATTCGGCGGCGTTGTGTCCGAGGTAGGCGCGTCCATGATGGTAGGCGGCAACGTGAAAGGTGAGACGCGTGTATTGACCACTGCTACCGTCATGGAAGTGGGTAAAGGCAATTACGATTTGGCGCTGGCTTTCAGCTTCGTGCTGCTGCTCGTTGCCTATGCGGTCGTAGCGCTGCTGACCTACTCCCAAAATAAAGGAAAGGGAGGATGGTCTTGAGCTCGCACGTTTTGGCTATCGATGGCCTAAGGGTATACCGCGGCGGTAAACGCGTGCTTGCCATAGAAAAACTAACGGTAAGCCCGGGGGAAGTGGTAACATTCATCGGACCTAACGGCGCGGGTAAAAGTACGCTGCTCTTGGCCATCAATATGCTGCTGCCTTATCAGGAAGGCAGCCTGAAACTGTTTGGACAGGAAGCGGCCAAAGCTAATGAACTGGCTTTGCGCCGCAGATGTTCGCTGCTTTTTCAGGAGCCTATGTTTCTGGACGATACCGTATATAATAATGTAGCGCTGCCGCTGACGCTGCGGAAAATCAAGGGCAAAGAAGCGGAAGCACGTGTGCTGCGTGTGCTGGAAATCACCCGCTGCCGTCACCTTGCCGGCCGGCCGGCTCAACGCTTATCCGGGGGGGAGGCGCAACGGGTCAATCTGGCGCGCGCCTTGGTCACCGGCCCGGAACTATTGCTGCTGGACGAGCCGTTCGGGTCGCTGGATATGGTTACACGGCGGTCTCTTTTGGCGGAGTTGCGGCAGATATTGGAAGACGAGGCCGTCACGGCCATCATGGTCAGCCACAGCATGGGCGATGTTCTGTACTTAAGCAAACGGACGGTGGTGCTGCAGGAAGGGAGCGTCACGCAGGACAGCAGCCCGGAGAATATTTTGCGCCGCCCGGCTAACGCTGAGATTGCGCGGATCAGCGGCATGGACAATATCCTTCGTTGCCAGACAGCGCTATTACAGCAGGAAACATGGGTTAGTCTGACTGAGCGGATCGGTTTTGCCGTTCCGGGGGCAGTGGCTGCTGCATACTGCTGCTTGCCGGGTGATATTTTCCGCCTTTTAAGTCAAAATGAAATGTTGGCTCCCGGCTGGGTAGAAGTATGCGGCTATACCCGTCACGTCATTCCCGGCGTTGGTCATTACCAGGCTAAAGTTGCGATTGGTGACATTGAGTTCACGGTGCGCCTGCCGCGCGATCAGGCTATAATGGCGCTTGCTCCCGGCCGGACGGTACGCCTTGCTTTTCATCCGTCGGATGTGCATTTAGTAGCCCGATAATTACTGCCGGAACCGGACATACTATCGGTATGGTCCAATTAGCGGAAGGAGTGAGCAAAATGCTGTGGTCTCTCTTCATTGGTGCCGTTGCGGGATGGCTGGCCGGCAAAATTTTTCGCGGTGGCGGTTTTGGCCTAGTGGGCGATATTATTGTCGGCGTCGTCGGCGCCTTTATCGGGGGCATACTGTTTAATCTGATCGGGATTAATGCATATGGTACGATTGGATCCATCATTACCGCCACCGTTGGCGCAGTAGTTTTTCTCTGGATTTTGCGGATGTTTACGGGTGCCGGACAAGCGCGCCGGTAAGCGAATGTGAATGCAAATTAGTTCTTGACACCGCCGTTTTCCTGTGGTACCATCAATAACAACTGAATAGCTCAACTCTTATCAAGAGTGGTCGAGGGACTGGCCCGATGACGCCCGGCAACCGGCAGCAAGCTGCAGTGGTGCTAATTCCAGCAGAACATAAGCGTTCTGACAGATGAGAGGAAAGTGTACGGTCGATAAGCCCCTTTCCTCGGAAAGGGGTTTTTTGTATTATGCAGAGTTTTTTCCCAGGCATAAAGGTCCGGCCGCATATGAAGACGGCGATAGTGGCGGATGCTCGCAATCCGCTGCTGTTAGCGAGCGGTGCCCAGCTGAACGAAGTAGTTGTCGCATACGAAACCTACGGCAATCTGTCCGCTGCGCGCGATAACGTTATCTTGGTGCTGCACGCGCTGACTGGCGACAGCCATCCTGCCGCTCACGACGCCGGAGACGAAGTTGGCTGGTGGGAGCCTTTGGTTGGACCCGGGCGGCCGATTGATACAGATGTATTTTACGTTGTATGCGCCAATGTGCTGGGTGGCTGCCAAGGCACAACCGGCCCCGCGTCGCCTGATCCGGCAACCGGCAAGCCCTATGGCATGCGCTTCCCCCAGATTACCATCCGCGATATGGTGCATGTACAGAAACGGCTTTTAGACAGACTGGGAATTGATCATGTGGTTTTGGTCATTGGCGGTTCGATGGGAGGGGCGCAAGCACTGGAGTGGGCGGTGACCTACCCGGACTTTATGGATGGAGCGGTTGTCATCGCCGCGCCTGGTTTCACTGCCGCCCAGGCGATTGCCTATAACAAAGTGGGTCGGGATGCGATTATGCTCGACCCTGCCTGGAACGGCGGCGACTATTACGGTACGCCCGGTCCTGTTCGCGGTCTTGCCATTGCCCGTTCATTAGGGATGATCACCTATCAGAGCGAAGCGTCGATGGAGGAGAAATTTGGCCGCCGTGTGCGGCAGGGCAATTTTGAAATCGAAAACTACTTGCATTATCAAGGCGAAAGCCTGGTAAAACGGTTTGACGCCAACTCCTACCTTTATCTGCTGCGGGCGCTTGACCTGCACAACGTGGGGAACGGCTATCCCTCCTATGAGGCCGCGCTGGCGCGGGTTAAGGCTGAGGTGCTTGTCGTCGGCGTCAGCTCCGACATTCTGTATCCGTCCAGCCAGCAACGCCAGTTAACGGCGGCGCTGCGGTCAGCCGGCGCCCGGGCGGAGTACCGTGAAATCGACAGCCCGCATGGGCATGACGGGTTTTTGATTGACTTTCACCTGTTGCGCCCGATTGTGGATGATTTTATCAACCGCGTAGCTAAACCCAAAGAACTAAGGCGCATGCATTCCCTCTTCCGCCCTTCCGAGCTTGCCTATTTGGGAGCGCGGCTGATTACCGAAATTTAGATGCAGGAGTTGAAAAAACCATGACGAAAAATCTTCGCTTTGCCTCATTGGCAGTACACGCCGGACAGCAACCTGATGCGGCAACCGGCTCCCGCGCTGTGCCGATATATCAAACAACAGCCTACAGTTTTCGCGACGCCCGGCATGCCGCTGACTTGTTCGAACTCAAAGCGACAGGCAACATTTATACGCGGATCATGAATCCGACCACCGATGTCCTGGAAAAACGCATAACCGCGCTGGAAGGTGGCGTAGGGGCTTTGGCCTTTGCCTCGGGGCATGCCGCGATTAGCGCCGCTATCCTGAACATCGCTCAAGCGGGGGATGAAGTTGTAAGTTCGTCATCGCTGTATGGCGGTACATATAACATGTTTGCCTATACGCTGCCGCGACTGGGAATAAAAGTTAGGTTTGTAGATCCGGCCGACCCGGAGAATTTCCGCAAGGCAATTACGCCCGCAACTAAGGCGATATACGCCGAGATTATCGGCAATCCCAAAATTGATGTACTGGATATTCAGGCAGTAGCCGATATTGCTCATGCAAATGGCTTGCCGCTGATTATTGACAATACGTTTGCCACGCCGTATCTCTGCCGTCCGTTTGATTTCGGGGCGGATCTCATTATACACTCGGCTACCAAATTTATCGGCGGTCATGGTACTTCTATGGGCGGGCTGGTTGTCGACGGCGGCCGTTTTGATTGGGGAAACGGCAAATTTCCCAGCCTGTCGGAACCTGATTCCAGTTATCATGGATTGGTTTATTCCCAGGCGCTTGGCGCCCAAGCCTTTATAACCAGGCTGCGCGTCCAGATTCTTCGTGATTTGGGCGCGTGTATCAGTCCGTTCAATAGTTTTCTGCTGCTGCAGGGACTGGAGACTTTGCATCTTAGAATGCGCCAGCACAGTGACAATGCGCTGGCGGTTGCCCGTTACCTTGCCGGGCATCCTTCAGTGAGCTGGGTGAACTACCCGGGGCTGGAAAGCCATCCTTCCTTTACGTTGGCCCGGAAGTATTTCCCGCAGGGGGCGGGCGCGATGCTGACCTTCGGCATCAAAGGCGGTGTTGACGCCGGGCGCAGATTTATCGATTCGCTTGAGCTGTTCTCACTGCTGGCCAATGTCGGCGACGCCAAATCACTGGTTATTCATCCCGCAAGCACCACTCACTCCCAGCTCACATCCGCACAACGGGCGGCAGTCGGCGTTCCCGACGACATGGTGCGGCTGTCAATTGGGATTGAGGATGCCGACGATCTTATCGAAGATCTGGCGCAGGCTTTGGCTGCGGCCTGCTAAGCTGCAGCCTTGCTTGAAGGAGGTGATGCCTCGGACGTATCGTTGCTTTTGGCAAATTTATTTTTTTATTTGTCTGTATGGGAGGAAAAACCAAATTGAGAAAACTAACTCTTTTCATTCTTGTAATTTTTGCTGTATCTCTCCTGGCAGTCGGCTGCGGCGGCGCCAAAGACAATGCGCCTCAAGCCAAGAAACCTGTCGTTAAAGTAGGCGCTACCGCCGTGCCGCACGCGGAAATATTAAATGTGGTAAAACCTCTGCTCGACAAAGAGGGGGTTGACCTGCAAATCATCGAGTTTACCGATTATGTCCGTCCTAATATCGCCGTAGCCGAAAAGGAAATTGACGCCAACTACTTCCAGCACATTCCTTATCTCAATCAATTTATCGCTGACCGTAATCTGCAGCTCACATATGTAGCGGCAGTTCATATCGAACCTATGGGCATTTATTCCAAGAAAGTGAAAAACTTAAATGAGCTGGCAAAAGGCGCTCAAGTCGCCATCCCCAACGACCCCACCAACGGTGGCCGCGCACTCAGTTTGCTGGCCAAGGCAGGGCTGATTAAACTTAAAGACGGCGTAGGCGTAAAAGGAACGGTCAAGGATATTGTTGATAATCCTAAAGGCTTGGCAATCAAGGAGCTGGAAGCGCCGCTGCTGCCGCGCTCGCTTGACGATGTAGCCATCGCCGTTATCAATACCAATTACGCCCTTGAGGCAAAATTAGTGCCGACCAAAGATGCCTTGTTCCTGGAGCCCAAAGATTCGCCATACGCCAATATCCTGACGGTGCGCAAGGGCGAGGAAAATCGTCCCGAGATACAGAAACTGGCCAAGGTCTTAACTTCACCTGAGGTCAAGAAGTTTATCGAAGATAAGTATAAGGGTGCAGTTGTTCCTGCATTTTGATCGGTCAAAAAGCTAAACCGGCGTTCCCGATCGAGAACGCCGGTTTAGACTTTTATTGGTTATTCGTAGTCCTGGTTAGCGTCGGCTTTAGCAGTCAGCGTGCCATATTGCTGTTTGCTGGCGTTTTGCTTGGCTTTGCTGTTGGCTTTGGCAGTGCTGCTGGTGTAATCCTCATTTGCATCTTTGGAAGCGGTCAGTGTGCCGAATTTTTGCTTGTCCATGCAAGACCTCCTCTGTCGATGTTTTTTTTGGAACCCATTCATTATTATCTCTCGCCGCAAAACATAGATACCTGTAACATAATGTAACTGCTGTCAATTTGTTTCCTGTAAAAAAACCGCCTTGCGGCGGTTATTTATAATCAATCTTCTTCATGTTCGTGCGGCAGCGGTTCGCCGGTCAGGTCAAACAGCGCGGCGGTGAATTCGGCGATATGCTCTTTTTCCTCATTCATTAAATGACAAAACAGTTCTTTTACCCGTGGATCGCAGGCTTCATTCATATAGCGCTGATATTTATTCGTGGCGGCAAATTCTTCAACTAAACCGGCGGTGAGGTGGCAAATCGCCGGCATATCGCGTTCGTCAGGCAGGGCGACGGACAATTCTTCGGCATCTTCCGCCGCGGCATTCTGCTGGTTCATGTAGTTCCATTTCTTAGGCGTATTCTTGGCAGGACGCCCCAGCGTCATCATATTCAGGTTTACCTCACGGAACATATCTGCTTGAACCGAATCCAACCGCACAATTTGCTGCATGATTTCAACATAATGATGCATTTCGTCTTCGGCTACGTCCAAAAAGAGTTCTGCCAGACAGTTATCGCGTGCGGCATTGAGATATTGCAAAACTGCCTTCCGCTCATCAGCGGCTGCGTCCCGCAACAGCAGCAGATCGGGATTATTCGGGCACTCTTTGTCGTCTATGCAAAACTCGGGGGTCTTCATATATTTGGGTCTTCTCGCATGTTTGCGCATAGATTCACCTCCATAATACTTCTGATATATAGTATGAAAGCTTATGTTAAATTGTCATGATTTTTTGCGCTAAAGCTGCGGATATTCCTGACAGTTTAATATTGCGGCGGTAGAAAAAAATATTGAAAACCCTGGCCATCCGCCGAAGTCCGTCGTCATCTGATACACGCAAACTGCTGGCGGTATGCCTGCCGGTACACAATAAAACACCCTGCCGCCTCTTGCGCGAACAGGGTGTTTAAAGCTATAGATTATGTTTTGGTATATTATATGTAGCCTTTTGGCTGTTGTGTGCGCTAAATTAGCCTATTCTATATGACTGGAAAGTCCGCCGTCCGCTTTTTTATCAACGTAGAGTCGGCCGTCGGGGGTGATGCTGGCAAGGATAATCTCACTGATATCGTCCACTCCTTGCATGGCAAGCTGCTGTGTGAGCCACTCTCTGTTTATTCCGGTTTGCTTAAGGTTATCCTCTAAGATTTTACCGTTAACTATGAGCTCGCTACCGACATAGCGGCTGACGGGAGCACTGGTTTGTCCAGCCACGCTTTGCGGGGTAAGCGGCTGAAATGCCGCTTTTTTCAGGATGCTCAGTTCCCCGTTTGGCTCGAGGACGCCTACTTCTACTTCTGAGGGATCAAAAACGCCGTTTTTGGAGCGAAGCTGGGTGAGAACGTCATGGACGCTGTAATGGGTCTTGCCGAGATTGTGTTCCAGTATTTTGCCGTCATGAATTACTACTACCGGCTCGCCCTCCAGCATTTTACGCGCCGGAACGCTTGCGATGCTAAGCTGATTGCTGGCAAAGATCCAGGCGCTCCATACTGCGAGCGCAACCACGCCGGCGGTTATTGAGGTCATTTTATCAATTAATGTGCTGGCGGCAACCGAACCCATTGTAATGCCGCTGATAAAATCAAAAAAAGTCAGTTGGGCAATTTCCCGTCTGCCTAAGAAGCGGGTCAGGAACAGCAATGTTATATAGGCAACCGATGTTCGAATGGCGATATCCAGTATTTCTGCCATATCAATCCTCCATGGCCAAATTCGCGTAAAAGTCGCCCGAACTTTATGCTCATAGTCGCTTAAACTCCTGATAACAGCAACTTTTCCCAATGGTTGGAATAGCCTGCAAAGTGGTGTCCGGTTTCAGCCGAATGCAAGCATTGGTTCATACTCTCACCTCGCACTAAGATAATATTAAGGCCGGATTATTTACAGTATGCCCTTCCGGCCAGTTAACTATCATTGCCGGGAAACAAAAAAGCGGCAGATGGCATTCGCACTGCCGCAATAAGCTTATTTTATATCCTGCCTGAATGATGCCGCTGTAACGCCGAGCAATACTTTCAATTAATTTTCAGCAGTGGCTTCTTTGAGGATACGTAACGCGACGCCTGCTTCTTTCATAGCGCGTTTGTGTTCGTACATACGGTCATCGGCGATTTTTACAAGCGTTTCGTCGTCGCCGGCATCGTCCGGGAAGGTAGCGGCTCCGACCGCCAGCGAAAAAATGATTGCGTAGTCTGGGAGTTTAATAGCAGAAAATTTCTCGCGCAGGCGCTCTAAAGTCTCTCGGGCTGATGCACCGTCCATGCTGCGATAGGCAATGGCAAATTCGTCGCCCCCCAGACGGGCAGCTATCCCCAGTTTTCCCGCTTCGGCCTTAAGCAGCTTGCCGATTTGTTTCAGTGCCGCATCGCCGGCTGCATGCCCGAGGGTATCATTGACAAATTTCAAACCGTTCATATCCAAAAAAATGATTGTATACGGATCCTGATTGACCTGGGCAGTGCGCTTAATTTCCTGGAGCTCGGCAAAAAACAGGCGACGGTTGGGTAATCCGGTAAGCGTATCTTCAAAAGATAATTTGCTGATGATTTCCTGGCTCTTTGCCTGGGCGATCGCCAACGTGGCGAAGCGTTGAAAGACCTGGGCTTTTTCCAGATCATCTTCGCCGAAGCTATGCAATGCGCTGAAGGAATAAATTGTAATCAAGCCAAAATGCTGCGTACCGGATGTCAGAGGAATATACATAAGTTGTCTGGCTTCGTTGAGCATTAGCGGAATTTCCAGAGGAATATCGGTCGATTGCCCCTCAAACTGAAAAATTTTTAAGAGATCCATAGGATTATCAAGTACCATTGAAGAATGGCCGAATTTTTCCTTGTCGAGATTCATCCGGAAGCGGCGGCCCACCGGGATGTGATCGCTGAAACGTCCCCAGACATAGCTGGAACGATAGTAACTGTCGCTTTCGGCAATATAGACGGCGACATGCTCGGCATCCGGAATAATTTTCCGCAGCTTATTCATTTGCACTTCCATGATCGGGTCAAGCGAAATATCCTGCTTTAACAGCTCAGCGCTCATTTTGGCCATTTCGCCAAGCGTATATAAATTGTTGATAACGCCGGAGCAGTAAACAGCGCGAAACAAGCAATAATAAGCAGCCGCTTTGTAGAGGTGCCCGGTGAAATTGCACATGTCGTAAATGGTGGTATATTCCGTAAATGTCAGCTCAGACGCGATCGTGAATATGATAAAATACCCCAGATTGATCAGTACGTTTTCACTAATGCCGTTCTTGCGCATGCGCCATATTTTAGCCAGCGCGAAAACGTAAAGCGCGATCAAGATTAGTTCCAGCGTAATTTTGAAGGAAGTAAGCCCGACGCCTTTGACAATCAAGGGAGGAACGACTTCCGGGTTAACCGTGGCAATGGCGCAGAGCAGAAAGCTGATGATGTAGTTGATGATTAAATAGCGACTGGCTGCGTTACGGTTATCGTCTTCAGCCGCCAGACATTTGCGGCAAAATAGCGCCGCAAGCAAGGCAAAGACGGCCCAGAAGCGGGCAAACAGCCAAAAAATGGTGGCTTTGTGACTGGAGGAAGAAGTAAAGAGCTCCGGCATGCCTTCATACGCCAGAGTATGAAAAAGATCCAGAACGCCCACAGTAAAATAATTCATGCCCAGCAGCAGAATAAACTTCCCCTGGAAGTCATCGAGACCGTCCCGCAGGAACCAGACTATGCCAAACACGGTAAAGGATATAAATACAGTGGTCAGCTCAAGCAGAGTGTGCATAGCCAGAAAATGTTCACTTTTAAAATCGTAAGCGATATGCAGACGTAACATATAGGCAACTCCTAAACCCAGGGCGGCCACAGAGATAGCGGTTATGAACTTGTAAGGACGGGAGAGTAATGGCATTTTCATAAAAATACCTCAACTTTCTTTTATGCCCTAGTAGGATTATGTTTACTAGTAATTAGGCATTTCGATTTAATATATAATATTTAAACTTGACATAAAGTGTGCCTGTATAAAACGGGTGGCTTTCTGCAATCCACAAAAGCGGCCTTCTTTTATGCCACTTGAACTTATTCCACAAAATTCCTTCCCTCCAGGGCTGTTTTATGATAAAATTCAATTTTGATAAGGCTTGGTTTAATTTTCTGGTTTGCGGGCAATTAATAAAGTAGATTTGCCTGGGACCGGTCGTTCCTACAAATGTCAGGCAGCAAAACATAATGGCAGGGGGAAGTGCATATGGAGCTTTGGATGACAGAATTCCAAACAAAACATCTCGGGCTGACTGCCCGGATAAAAGAAACGCTGTTCACCGGACAATCGGAATTCCAGGAAATCGCCGTTGTTGACAGCGATCAATTCGGGCGCATGCTGATCCTGGACGGCGTATTTCAAACCTCGATTTTTGATGAGTTTATCTATCATGAGATGATTGCTCATATACCGCTTTTTACTCATCCTAACCCCGAACAGGTCCTGGTTATTGGCGGCGGCGACGGGGGCACGATACGCGAAGTAGTAAAGCATCCGTCGGTAAAAACAGCGGAAATGGTAGAAATTGACGGAATGGTGGTTGAAGCGTGCAAAAAGCACCTTCCTGAGATTGCTGAGGCCCTTATCAACGAGCATCCCAAACTTCGGCTCAAAATTGACGACGGCATCAAGCATATGAAGGAAGCAAGAAATAAATATGATGTGATCATCGTTGATTGTTCCGATCCGATCGGTCCGGGACAAGGCTTGTTTACGCACGAATTTTATGAGGACGTCTATAGGGCGCTAAAAGAAGACGGATTGTTTGTGCAGCAGACAGAATCGCCGTTCTATCATCAGCCGCTGGTGCGGCATCTCTATAAAGACATTGGCTCGCTCTTTCCGATTACCCGGTTGTATCTGGCGCAAATTCCGCTGTATCCAAGCGGCACGCATTGTTTTACCATCGGTTCCAAAAAATATGACCCGTGGCAGCTTGATACCGCCAAACTGCCGGATATTGGCGCGACCCGCTATTGGAACAAGGACATTCAGAAAAGCTGTTTCGTATTGCCGAATTTTGTGCAGGAACTGCTTAAATAAGAAACTGCATATTGTAAAAGAGGAGGTCGCGGCGGCAATCTCCTCTTTTTCTTTGCATTCCGTATGGCTTTTGCAGGAGACGCCGACATATAGTCGAATCAAGGATTAAAGAAAACAATAAAAGGGTTGAGAACATGACTGCTCCGAAAATTTTAGTTACCCGGCCGCTTGCCGCGCCGGTTATCGATTATCTTAAGCAGTTTTTTAATGTTGACGTCATTAATAACGAGAAAGGGGCAGCGCCGGAGGAACTGCGGCAGCGCGCGCAAGAATGCGATGCCATTCTGGTGAGCACCGACAAAATTGATGCAGAGTTTTGCCGGGCGGTGAGTCCGCGCTGCCGGATTATTGCCAATCATGGCGTAGGCTATAACAATATCGATGTGGATGCCGCTACCCGCTACGGAATTTTTGTGACCAACACGCCGGATGTTGTTACCGATGATACGGCAGATCTGGCGATGGCGCTGATTTTAGCAA
>JAOACF010000053.1:0-296 GCA_026417995.1 Negativicutes bacterium | reverse complement strand
CCGCCGTATCGTCGAGTGCGACAGCTATGTTCGCAGAGGCGACTGGAAACGCGTTGACATTAAAACCATGTTTGGCAGCAAGGTCAGCGGCAAGACTGTCGGCATTGTCGGCGGAGGCCGTATCGGCCAGGCTTTGGCCAGACGGGCGCGAGGCTTTGACATGAAAATACTTTATACCGCCAACTCCCGCAAACCGGAGTTTGAAGCCGAGACGGGCGGAATATATGTCGATTTGCCGACACTGCTTAAAGAAGCTGACTTCGTATCGCTGCATGTGCCGCTGCAGGCTTCGACAC
>JAOACF010000052.1 GCA_026417995.1 Negativicutes bacterium | reverse complement strand
GCTCAATGGTGCCGCGAGATGGAGTTCAAGTGGCTGAGCGTTGATGCCGCCTCGTCCGACCATCCGATGAATACCAAGATCCGCGACTGGTGCCCCAAGCAGGCCGCGGAGTGCGAGCAATATTTCCGCGCCAAATATGGCAAGGGCATTGATGATATTTTCCCGCCTGACCACTATCAACTGATGCATATCGATCTTTTCCCGCATGATATCATTCATGTCGAAAACCTCGGCGGCGAAATCAAAAAGGTGCTCAACAAACGCTTAATTATCGGCTGCTATCCCTGGCGCTTTGAAGGCGGCGAATCTTCTATCTGCCGCGTAGTGGCTTACGACGAAGAGTAAGACTGTAAAGGGGGCGCACGCGGTGCCCCCTGGCAACAGGGAGGAAAGTATGTCCAAGACGATCGTGTTGGCTTTGGGCGGCAATGCCATAACCAAAGCCAAAGAAAAAGGCACCCGCGATGAGCAATGGTCCAATATCCAAAGTACCTGCCGGCATATTGTGGAACTGGTGAAGCAAGGCCATCGCGTCATCATTACGCATGGCAACGGCCCGCAGGTCGGCAATCTCCTGCTGAAAAACGAAATTGCCAAAGACGTTGTTCCTCCCATGCCGTTAGATGTATGCGTGTCCAATACCCAGGGTTCGCTGGGCTATGCAATCAGCCAGACGTTAGGCAAATACCTGGCAGATGCAGGCATGGACATTCCCGTCGCGGCAATTATTACCCAAGTTGTCGTGAACCCGGATGATCCGGCTTTCGCCAATCCCACCAAATTTATCGGCCCCTTCTTCACCGAGACGGAAGCGCGGGAAATCATGGCAGCCAAAGGGCATATCATGAAAGAGGACAGCGGCCGCGGCTGGCGCCGGGTTGTGCCGTCGCCTGAGCCGCAGGAAATTGTCGAAGCCAAAACCATCAAGCTGCTGCTTGACGCCGGTGCAATTGTGGTAGCTGCAGGCGGGGGCGGCATCCCGGTGGTGCGAACGCCTCAAGGGCTCAAAGGCGTAGAAGCGGTTATCGACAAGGATATGGCAGGTCAGCTGTTGGCCAGCCAGGTTGGCGCCGATGCGTTTTTCCTGCTGACCGAAGTGGAGCGGGTATGCATTCATTTTGGTAAACCCGAGCAGCGTGAGCTGACGCATATGACAGTGGCCGAAGCGCGAGCGTATCAGGCCGAAGGCCACTTCCCGCCCGGCAGCATGGGCCCCAAAGTAGAAGCGGCTATCCGCTTTGCCTGTTCTGCGCTCGGCCGTCAGGCATTTATCGTGGCTTTGGAAAAGGCGAATCTCGCTTTTAGCGGCGAGAGCGGCACATTGATTGAAAACTATTAGTTGTGACACAATAAACCGGGGGTTGGCAATAAAAGTTGCCGACCCCCGGTGTTTTTCACGGCAAATATTTAAATGTCACCGTCTTTTTCATGTCAGGATGGAGGCTGTTGTTCACCGGGCACTCTTTGGCCGTCAGTTCAATAATTTTCTTTTCTTTGGCACTATAGTTATTGTGCGGCAGCGTGAATTCGGCAATTAATTCCACGACGCGGCGCGGGTCGGTTCCCATCACTTTAGTCGTTTTCACCTCGGCGCCATCAATGCTGAAGCCATGCGTTTGCGCGGCAATGCCCATAATGGTCAGTACGCAGGTTCCATAGGCGGTAGCTAAGAGGTCGGTCGGCGAAAACGCCTCTCCTTTGCCGTGATTATCAACCGGAGCGTCCGTAATCAGCTTGCTGCCGGACTGGAGATGCACCGATTCGGTGCGCAGGCCGCCCAAGTACTTGGTTGCGACAGTCGCCACAAAACATACCCCTTTCAGATTATTGGTATTTTTTCTTATGATTTGACTGGACTGATTCCTTTGTTGTATTCAACGAATGCCTGACTTTTCCTCTGCGCTAAAACGCAAAGGAAAAAGTATTACATTTAAACGGTGTCTTGCGGATAATATACTCACGAAGGCTGTGCCGCATACGCAACGGGGGAGAGTTATGGAATATCCGCTGCTAATTGAAATGCTGGAACGCATGAGCGTAATTGTTACGTTCGCGTTTGTACTGTCCAATACCGGGATGTTCCGGCGGCTGGTAGCGCATCAGGAGGCATTGCGCGATCGCATGATGCTGACGGCTATTTTTGGCTTAATCGGTATCGTCGGGACTTACGCCGGCATTCCTATTTATGATGCGCTGGCCAATTCGCGCGTTGTCGGCGTCATGGCGGCAGGGCTGGTCGGCGGCCCGCTGATGGGCGGCGCCGCCGGGCTGATTGCCGGTGCGCACCGCTATTTTTTGGGGGGTTTTACTGCCTTTTCCTGCGCGGTCGCAAATCTGGCCGAAGGGCTTATCGCCGGCATCATCCATAAAACTTGCCCCATACGGCCCATACCGTGGTGGGTAGCGCTGGCCGGCGGGGTTGGCGGCGAAACAGTGCAGATGATTATTATTCTGCTCACTGCCAGACCATATGAGCAAGCGTATCGCTTGGTGCAGGAAATTGCGCTGCCGATGATTGCCATCAATTCAATTGGGCTGGCGATCTTTATGCTGATTATGAAAACAGTGCAGGAAGCGCAGGAGCGGATTGGTTCGGAACGTTCGCAAAAAGCGCTGCATATCGCCACCAAAACCCTGCCGTATCTGCGGCGAGGTCTTACGGCGGAAACGGCGGTAGCAACGGCTAAAATTATTTACGCCACCGGCGGCTATGATGCAGTCGGGGTAACTGACGCCGCCAGGGTATTGGCTTTCATTGGCGCCGAGGAGGATCATCACAGCCCGGACAAGGTTGCGGGGCTGACGGCGGCGACATTACATGTCCTGACGACCGGGCAGATGTTTATCGCGCAAGATAAAGCGGATGTTGGTTGCTCGCACGCAGGGTGCCGGCTGACAAGCGCGGTGATTGTGCCTTTGACGCAGGCGGGCAGAACCATTGGCACGCTGAAACTGTATTATACGCGCAAGGATGCCGTCGGGCCGGGGGATATTATCTTCGCCAACGGTTTGGCGCACTTGTTTTCCACTCAACTTGAGCTTACGGAAATTGACCGCCAGGCCAAGCTCGCTTCAAGGGCTGAATTAAAAGCGCTGCACGCCCAGATTAACCCGCACTTTTTTTTCAATACGCTCAATACGATAACCTCGCTGGTAAGAACTAAGCCCGACCAGGCAAGGGAGCTGTTAATTAAATTAGGCACGCTCTTTCGTTTTACGATGCACAACGCCGGAAAAAAGATTGCGATTGCCGACGAACTGACGCAGGTAAGGGCTTACCTGGCGATTGAGCAGGCGCGCCACGGCAATAAACTGATTGTGCAGGAAGAAATAGACGAGCAGGCGCTTCCCTGTCTAATTCCGTCGCTGACAATCCAGCCGCTTGTCGAGAATGCGATAAAACACGGCTTGCAGCCAAAAGAAAGCGGCGGACGAATTGTTCTGCGTGTGCAAGACGCTGGCAAGGCGGTGAGGGTAAGCGTAACTGACGACGGGATCGGGATGGATATTGCCAGGGTGCAGCCGCTGCAGGGCTTCGCCGGCGATGGCATCGGCCTTAAGAACGTCCATGAACGTCTGCAGGGGCTGTATGGTCAGGGTTTAAATATAGAAAGCCGGCCCGGTGGGGGAACGATTGTTTCCTTTATGCTGCCCAAACGCGCCGGCGATGAGGTGGATGAGCTTGCTTAGAGCAATAATTGTCGATGACGAAGCCCCGGCCAGGGATGAGCTAAAGTACCTGCTGTCGCAGGAAAACGCGGTGGCGGTCGTGGGCGAAGCAGATAGCGGCCCGGCGGCAATCACCCTGGCGGTAGAAGCGAAGCCGGACATTATCTTTCTCGATGTGGCGATGCGCGGGCTTAACGGTCTGGAAACCGCATTTATCCTGCGTAGCGTGGCGCCGGCATCGCTGGTTGTCTTTGCCACTGCTTATGATGAATATGCCTTAAGGGCATTTGAGGTCGGCGCTGTTGACTATCTGCTCAAGCCTTTTGAGGCCGAGCGGGTCCATGCCGCCGTAGAGCGGCTGAAGAAATACCGGCCGGAAGAATGGCATCAGGCAGTTAACCGGGTAGACGAAACGCTGCGGCGGTCGAAATTGGTTGTGCAAAAACTGCCGGTAGACAAGAACGGCAAGATAACTCTTATTCCCTACCAGGATATTGCCTATGCGCTGGCGCAAGGGGGACGAGTAGTGGTCGTTACCGAAAGCGGCGAATATGAATATAACGGCACGCTGGCGGAAATGCAGGAGCGGCTGAAAGACAGCACGCTGATGCGCGTACATAAAAGCTATATTGTCAATTTGGATAAAGTAAAAGAGGTTACGCCCTGGTTTAAGGGTACCTTCTGGCTAAAAGTGGACGGAGGGGTCAACGCGGAAATTCCGGTAAGCAAAGCGCAGATCAAGCAGCTCAAGGACGCGCTGGGGTTAAAGTAGATCGCAGAAAAAAGGTGCATGAAGGCCATTCTCAGACTAGAGAATTGGCCATTTCTTTTTATGCCGCTATATTTCCGTTCATAGCCTATTTTGGCCTGATTGCTATAATTTCGTACCCAGAGCGTAAAAGCTGATGTATGATGAGTTAGAAAACATAATCAATTTACAATCATAAGGAGGGAAAAACATGGTAGTAAATGCAATCAGTCTTGTTATCATCGCCGCACTTGTCCTTGTGCTGGCGTACCGCTATTATGGCGCTTTTTTAGCTGCCAAAGTACTGGCTCTTGACCCCAACCGCCCGACACCGGCGGTAACCAAGAACGACGGGCGCGATTATGTGCCAACAAACAAATGGGTGACTTTCGGCCATCACTTCGCCGCAATCGCCGGCGCCGGACCGCTGGTCGGCCCCGTCCTTGCAGCTCAGTTCGGCTTTCTGCCGGGAACGGTATGGCTGCTGATAGGCGCCGTATTTGCTGGCGCGGTTCATGACATGGTCATTCTTCTGGCGTCGATCCGTCACAACGGCCTGTCGATTGCCGAAATCGCCAAGAAAGAGATTGGACGGACATCCGGGCTTGCGACCAGCATTGCCGTGCTCTTTATCCTGATTATTACAATGGCCGGACTTGGTATCGCCGTAGTTAACGCTCTCTATGAATCGGCCTGGGGCTTTTTCACTGTAGCCGCAACTATTCCCATCGCTATCTTTGTCGGTTTGTATCTTCGCTATATCCGCCCCGGACGCATAGGTGAAGGCTCGTTTATTGGCGTTTCGCTAGTCCTCGTGGCTGTGTTTATCGGCCCGTGGGTGCAAGCTTCCCCGTTTGCGCATTGGTTTATCTTTAAACCGCAGCAACTTGCCGTCATGATGGCTGTGTACGGTTTTGTCGCCGCCGCTCTGCCGGTATGGCTGCTGCTGGCGCCGCGCGACTATCTCAGCACCTATATGAAAATCGGCACCATTGCCGCCCTGGCGATCGGCATTATCATTGTGCAGCCGGAAATTAAAATGCCGGCCATCACTCAGTTTGTCAATGGCGGCGGACCGATTATTCCTGGTCCTATCTGGCCGTTTATGTTTATTACGATTGCCTGTGGCGCGATTTCGGGCTTCCATTCGCTCATTTCCACCGGCACAACGCCCAAAATGTTGGCTAATGAGCAGGAAATCCGGGCAGTTGGCTACGGCGGCATGCTGGTAGAATCCTTTGTCGCTCTCATGGCGCTGATTGCGGCCACTTCGCTGTATCCGGCCGACTACTTTGCCATCAATACCACTCCCGCCGTATTTGCCAAACTGGGCATGCATGTCCAGGATCTGCCTGCGCTCTCCCAGATGGTTGGCGAACAGGTGGCCGGACGTCCCGGCGGCGCCGTATCGCTGGCAGTCGGCATGGCGTCGATCTTTGCCAATATCCCGGGAATGAATCACTTGCTCTCTTTCTGGTACCATTTCGCCATCATGTTTGAGGCGCTCTTTATTCTCACTACCATTGACGCCGGTACCCGCGTCGGCCGGTATATCATTCAGGAACTGGGCGGCATGGTGTACAAACCGCTCAAAAACGTTCACTGGACACCTGGCGTTATCTTCGCTTCGGCGCTGATGTCCTTTGCCTGGGGGTATCTGCTCTATGGCGGTTCGATCTCAACCATCTGGCCCATGTTCGGGGTTGCCAACCAACTTTTGGCCAGCATGTCGCTAGCTATCGGCACTACCGTTCTGTTCCGGATGGGCAAAGGCAGATATGCCTGGACTACGATTATCCCCATGCTCTTCCTGGCTGTTACCGTGCTGGCAGCCGGATACCTCAATATCACCACCAACTATCTGCCGAAAGGGAATTTCCTTTTGGCTGGCGCAAGCGGCTTTATGATGATCCTGGTGGTATTTGTAATTGCCGATTCGGTCCGTGTTTGGCTTAAAATTTTGGGCAGCAAAGAAACGAAAACAGAAGCGTCGCTTAGCGCCCGGTAATATTGAAAAGCCTGCAAACTCTGAAGTTGCAGGCTTTTGCTGTTTACAAATCATTAAAAAATGACGGCAAATTTATTTGACGTGTAACAATAATGGTGCTATAATTGCATACAATATAACACGATCATATAGTTGACTGACATATACAACCAAGGACAGGTGGCAATCGTGGAGAGAGAGCAAAAGGCTTGTCAATGCCATAGCAATGTTTCGTTTAGCTTTTTTAGCCAAGGCTATTATTATAGCGTTGGTTATTTTGCTATGCCGAAAAATTGCATTCATGACAGGCTTTTGGAGGATCTCATAACAGGAGTTGATGTAGGCACCTGATTTTAAGGAGTCTTATATTGACAGCAAAAAAGAGGAGAGGTTCTTGCAAAAGAGCCTCTTCTCTTTTTAATTTCCGCCAGGCTACGGTCAAAAATGTAAATAGCCATTATTAAAAGGGGGATGGATCATGCTCGTCGTTTTAAAGCCGGGGGTTTCCGGGGAAGAAATCGGGAATGTGCGCAGGCAGCTCGCAGCAATGGAGGTGGAAACGCATTTTATCCAGGGAGCAACGCAAAGCGTATTTGCTTTGGTAGGTGACACCGGCAAACTTAATTTGGCGCCGGTTGAAGCGAATGTGTCTGTCGCGAAGATTGTGCGCGTGCAGCAGCCTTATCAATTGGCCAGTCGTGCCTTCCATCCCGAGGATACTGTTGTTCAGATTGGTCACTGCAAAGTCGGAGGCGGCCATAAAGTGGTGATTGCCGGGCCCTGTTCGGTAGAGAGTGAGGAGCAGATGCTGCACACGGCCAGTCTGGTAAAAGACTGCGGCGCTAATATGCTGCGGGGCGGTGCCTATAAGCCGCGGTCTTCGCCGTACAGTTTTCAGGGTATGGGTGAAGCGGGGTTAAAGCTGCTGGCCAAGGCGAGAGAATCTACAGGGCTGCCGGTCGTCACGGAAGCGATGTGCATAGAGACGTTTGATTTAGTGGAAGCTTATGCCGATCTCATTCAAATTGGCGCACGGAATATGCAAAACTTCCCTCTCCTCAAACGGGCGGGTAAAAGCACGAAGCCTGTTTTGCTAAAGCGCGGTCTCAGCGCCACCCTGGAAGAACTGCTTATGTCAGCAGAATATATAATAGCCGGCGGCAACCAGAATGTCATTCTCTGTGAACGCGGCATCCGTTCCTTCGACACTTATACCAGAAACACGCTCGACATCAGTCTTGTCCCGGCAGTAAAAGCCATCAGCCATCTGCCGATTATCGTGGATCCCAGTCATGCCTCCGGCAAATGGTCGCTGGTGGAACCTTTGGCGAAAGCGGCGATTGCCGCCGGCTCCGACGGATTGATCATCGAAGTGCATCATAACCCGGCAGAAGCGCTCTGCGACGGCGCTCAGTCGTTAAAGCCCGAGAAGTTTCGAAAGCTGATGTGCTCGCTTAAAAAGCTGCTGGCAGCAGTTTAATCACGGCTTAGCAAGTCCTTAGCTCCGGGGCTTGGCAAGATTATGTTTTCAGTGGCAAACAATTAGTAAAGATTAGGAGGTAACAAGCCATGCTGCAGTATATGACAGCCAAAGTGGGTATGCTGACGGCGTTCGCCGTCACCGAAAAAGAATTTCTGCGCGAACCAGGCGTTGAAAGTGGCGGCAAGGCGGAAACGGTAGCAGTATCATTAAAGGAAAAAAGCTACAAAATTTATATTGCGGAAGGCGCTATAGCGCAGCTTGCCGCCTGTGTGAGTGCGGCGGACAGATGGTTCATTCTGACTGATCACAATCTTGACCGCCTCTATGGCGAACACATTGATGCCGCCTTTCACGGGCAGTCCCATGTCAAGTTGGCCGTGCCTCCCGGGGAGAGTGCGAAAACCCTCCGCAGCGCCGAAACCATTCTCGCGGCAATGCTTGATGCCCGGTTAACGCGCCACTCAGTTATGGTTGCATTCGGCGGCGGCGTTATCGGCGATTTGGCCGGATTTTGCGCTTCAATTTACATGCGGGGAATTCGCTATGTGCAAGTGCCGACTTCCTTGCTAGCCCAGGTGGACAGCAGTGTAGGCGGCAAAACAGGCGTTAATATGCGGCAGGGGAAAAATATGGTGGGAACTTTTTACCAGCCGCAGGTTGTGCTGATTGATCCCGAAACGCTGGCGACATTGCCGGAGCGGGATTTTACCGCCGGTTTGAGCGAAGCTGTCAAATACGGTATTATTTGCGATTATCAATTGCTGGAATTCATCAGCGAAAACTTTACCCGGATTTGCGCCCGGGAGGTTACCGTTCTCAAGCAGCTTATCAAAAGGTGCTGCCAACTGAAAGCGGCGATTGTCGGTCAGGATGAAACCGAAAGCGGCCTGCGTAGAATTTTAAATTTTGGGCATACTGTCGGCCATGCGCTGGAAACTTTGACGCAATATGAACGCTATCTGCACGGCGAGGCTGTGCTGATTGGCATGTACCATGAGAGCTTAATGGCCAGAAGATTAAACCTTATCAGTGACGATTACTGGCAAAAAATTAAAGGCGTCCTCAAGCGAGCGGGCATATCCAGCGAGATGCCGGAAATTAAACTGAGCGATCTGGTTGCACAAATGACCGCAGACAAAAAAAATCACGATAACACCATAACATTTATTTTACCTGTGGGGTTAGGGCGTGCCGCCGAATTTACGCTGACGCCGGAGCAAACGCTTGTGCTGCTAAGCGGCGCGTATTATTAGGCGGGGAGTGGCGGTATGCAAGAAATGACGAAGCCTGCAGCCGGGTTAAGGTTGCAGGCTTTTGGGGTGTATAGGGTATTAAAGGATACTTAAATCTTCGCCGCTAAGAATTTTTTTCATGTTCTTCATCGGACACATTTTGCCGCACATTGTGCAGGTATCTTCGCATTCCGGTTTGGATTCTTCCCGGTATCTTCTGGCTTTCTCGGGATCAATCGCCAGCTCGATCATGCGGGGAAAGTCTACTGCCGCGCGGGCGGCGCTCATCTGATTATCCCATTCGCGCGCACCGGGAATGCCCTTGGCGATGTCAGCGGCATGGGCCGCGATCCGGGCGGCAATAATCCCTTCTTTCATATCATCCAGGTTCGGCAGGCGAAGATGTTCGGCCGGCGTTACAAAGCAGAGGAAATCTGCTCCGTTGGCTGCGGCAACCGCGCCGCCGATAGCGCTGGTGATATGATCGTATCCCGGCGCTATATCGGTCACGAGTGGTCCTAATACATAAAAAGGCGCGCCGTGGCAGAGTTTCTTTTCCAGCAGCATGTTCGCAGCAATTTCATTTAAAGCCATATGGCCCGGGCCCTCGATCATCACTTGCACATTTCGCGCCCACGCTCTTTTGGTCAGCTCGCCGAGGGTAATCAATTCTTCAATTTGCGCCGGGTCGGTAGAGTCATTGATTGATCCGGGGCGGCAGGCGTCGCCTAAACTGATGGTTACATCGTATTTTTCGCAGATGTCCAGCAGCCGGTCGTAATACTCATAAAAAGGGTTTTCCTGATTGTTTAATTCCATCCAGGCGAAAAGCAGTGATCCGCCGCGGGACACAATGTTTGTCAGGCGTTTATTGCGCTTCACCCGCTGTGCGGTTGCCCGGTTTATTCCGCAGTGAACAGTCATAAAGTCTACGCCGTCTTCAGCGTGCCTTTCAACAACAGAAAAGAATTCATCCACCGTGATATCTTTCAAATCCTTGTCCAGCATGCCTACGGCGTCGTACATTGGCACTGTCCCGACCATTACCGGCGAGAGTTCGATGAGCTTGCGCCGGAATTCCTGCGTCTTGCCAAAGCAGCTCAAATCCATGATTGCTTCAGTTTTCAGGGCAATGGCCAGTTTCGCCTTCTCCAGCTCCAGTTCAATGTCGCAGCAATCTTTGGAAACACCGAGATTAACATTAATTTTTGTCCGCAGGCCTTGCCCCACGCCCTCAGCGCTAAGGTTTTTGTGGTTTTTGTTCGCAGGAATAACGACTTTTCCTTCGGCTACCAGATGCCGCAATGTTTCGGCAGCCATTTTCTCTTTCTGCGCCACAATACGCATCTGGTCCGTGATAATGCCTTTTCTGGCGGCATCCATTTGGGTTGTGTAATGCATCCGCTTTCCACCTTTCATTACCGTCTTATTCATAAGTGAGAGATTGCTGCGCCCTATGCAAAACAAAAAAGCTTACCACCGGCAAGCTTTCCTTGAGCGCTTCCCTACGGTGGCATTAACCACATCAGGTTCAGAGGGTTGGAGACAATCTCCTCTCAGCCGTTAGGCACCCCTAGCTATACGTATATCTTTTGCTTTAATTGTATTTTAAAATGTTTTCAGTGTAAAGGCCAAAATGCGAAGGATGTTCTGCCGGCGATTAGTTGACATATGTTAAGCTTACTGCTACACTAACGGGGGTAGTAAGCCAATACCTGCTTATATATGCGGGATTACAGGGAGGAAAAACTTTTAATGAACGTGAACAAGCCGCAGACAGAACTGAAGCAAGGACTTGGACTGGTCGCTGCGACTGCACTGGTAATGGGCAATATGATTGGCTCGGGAATTTTTATGATGCCGAATACATTGGCCAACAGCGCCGGACCCGGCGCCGCGCTTCTGGCGTGGGGTTTCACCGGGATTGGCTCAATCCTGCTGGCTTTAACCTTCGCCAATCTGGGTGCTCGCTATCCGCAAACGGGTGGGCCGTATATGTTTTCGAAATTGGCCTTCGGCGAATTTACCGGTTTTATGAATGCCTGGTCATACTGGATAGGGGCAATTATTGGCAATGCGGCAATATTAACTGCCTTTGTCAGTTATTTATCTTTCTTTTTTCCGCTTGTAAAAGAAAACGGACTTGTTGCTTTTACAATTACTTCGGCGCTGCTTTGGATCATAACGCTGATTAATATTAAAGGTGTACGCGAGGCGGGCATTGTTACCGTGATCACCACCGTGCTCAAAATTGTTCCGCTGGGCGTATTTATTATTATCGGCGCCGGCCACTTTGACCTAAGCATTGCCGGACCAATGTTCCCGCTAGGCAAGGGCCTTGAAACGGTTTCCGCCGCAGCGGCGGCAACGCTATGGGCGTTTATTGGCCTTGAGTCGGCCACAGTGGCGGCGGGAGAGATCAAAAATCCCTCGCGCAACGTTCGTCTTAGCACCATCTGGGGCATCGGCCTGACTACGGTATTGTATTTGGCGATCAGTCTGGTAGCTATGGGCACGATGGAGCAAGAAGCCTTGGGCAAGTCATCCTCGCCGCTGGCTGACATTATTAACCAGTATTCTGGTGGCTGGGGCTCAGAATTTATCGCTTTCGGCGCACTTGTCTCTACCCTCGGCGCTACGGCAGGCTGGGTGCTGTCTACTGCCCGCATCAGTTTTGCCGCCGCTGAAGACGGCCTGCTGCCCCAAGCCATGGCTGCCGTTCATCCCCGGTTTGCAACGCCGCACGTTTCGCTCATTATCAGCGCGATTATTGCGAACGTTATCCTTGTGCTTAATTATGTAGATTCGCTGACCGGTGCGTACAACTTCATGATTTTGCTGGCGACGCTAGCCTTTCTGCCGCCTTACGTTTTTGCGGCAGCTGCGGAAATCTTGTTGCTCTACAATCGCAACGGGCAGTTTTCCGTGGCCAGTTTTGTAAAGAATTCCTTCTTGTCGCTGCTGGGCTTTGCCTACGCTATCTGGGCAATCTACGGCAGTGGTGCCGAAGCCGTAATGTACGGCTTTCTGCTCATTCTTATCGGTATTCCCGTTTATTTATACATGAAGCTTAGCCAGTCCGGCACAGCAATGAAGACATATTAAATTAAACTGCGGCATGCCTCGCATATTGAGGCCATGCCGCAATTTTTTGCTGTTAAGTTCAGGTTATTCCATATTGCCTAATTTTTCGCCAAAGCGTAGACCGGCTAATGCCCAGAAGTTTTGCCGCGGCGGTATATTTGCCTTTGGCTTTTTGTAAAGCTTCTTTGATTTCGTGGACTTCACTGTATACCGGCGTGCATGCAGTTTCAGCAGTTTCATCCTCCAATATTTGCAGGACAAGTTCAGCGCTGACCAGTTCGGAGCGGCAGACCGCAACGATACGTTCCACTATGTTTTGCAATTCCCGGATATTTCCCGGCCACGAATATTTCAGGAGCGTCTTGAGCGCTTCGGGCGAGAAGCTAAGGTTGCGCCGGATTCTGCCTGCATAGCGGTCAAGAAAGTTCTGGGCATAGACCAAAACATCGTTGCCGCGCTCACGTAAAGGAGGAATTTTCAACCTAAGAACGTTCAGACGGTAATAGAGATCTGACCTGAATTTATTATCCTGGACTAGTTGCTTTAAATTTTTATTTGTTGCTGCGATTACCCTGACATTTACGGGAAGAACCCGGTCGCTCCCCAACCGCATAACCTTTTTTTCCTGGAGAACGCGTAGCAGTTTGCCTTGCGTTACATAGTCCATTTCAGCTATTTCGTCAAGAAAGATGGTTCCCTCGTGCGCGATCTCGAATAAACCGGGCTTGCCGTCTCTATTCGCTCCGGTGAAAGCGCCGCCAACATAGCCAAATAGCTCACTTTCGAGAATTTGGCTCGGCAAAGCCGCGCAATTGATAGCGACAAAGGGGCCGCGGGCACGGCTGCTGTAGTTATGAATACTCTGGGCGAAAACCTCCTTGCCGACGCCCGTCTCGCCGAGGATGAGAACGGCCGAATCAGTTAAGGCAAACTCTTTAGCAATGCGGATGGTATCCTTGATAGTTTGGTTTTCGCCAAATATATCATTGAAGCTAAAACCCGCGACATGTCCGGACGCGAAAACACGCTGGCGGATGCGAGCTTCCATTTGCTGGATCTGGCCGATGTCCTGAAAAGTAGCAATGGCGCCTACTGTTCGGCCGCTAACCTGAATGGGTACTCTGTTGCAGAGGATGTGCACTCCCCGGATTCGCAGGAGTTGGCCTAAATCTTCCTGGCCGGTCTGTACAATACGTTCAAGTTTGAGATCAGGCCAGACCTGCTGGACTGCTTTGCCAATCGCGGTCTTTTCTTCTATTTGTGTCAAGCGCTGGGCTACGGGGTTCAATATAGTAATTTTGCAAGCTTGGTCCACGGCAATGATGCCTTCGTAAGCATAATCAAGCACCGAGCGAAAAAGACTGACTTTAACCTTTTCCAGCTCTCTTGCATGCGCTAGCCGCTTCGCCTCGAGAGCGGCTTGGATAATTCCCTCGGCGCCGGAATCAATGGAAACATAGGGGAGGTTATGCTTTTGCGCTGCCCGGGAGGTTATAACACCACCTAAAACCACGTCCGCTCCTTCTTGGAAAGCGCGCAGAACTTTTTCTTCCGCTTCCAGTTCGTGCTCGATTATATACTGCCGCAGCTCGACGCCAAAGACAGGCGCAAGAACTTCAATACCTGCGACCATTACGGAGAAAGCGACTACAGCCACTTTGGGGCCAAGTTCTTTGGCCTTTGCTACTGCCCGCATGACATCAAAGCCGGTAATCGGCACTTCGACAATACTGATCTCGGGGCGCGCGGTTCTAATTAATGACGCTGTGCCGCCGCGGGTAATGAACACTTCTGTTCCCTGGGCGCTCAGTTGATCAACAACTTTTAAACCTTCGCTAAGAAGCCCTTTTTCAATTCTGATATCAGAATGATCTTGACCTAAAGCCTTGGTTGCGATTGTTAGCATAGCATTATCAGGAGACAAGAAAACAATTTTACTCATGTTGGCAGCCTCCTATAGGTGCTCAGATGCATGAAACACTTTGATACAATATACAACAATTTTATGACACAATATGAAACGTTGCAAGATTATTTGTCTAAATAGCCGTGCTATTCAGTCTATTATTAGATTGGCATAATTCTTGCTATTCTGAAAAGCGAGCCATGATCAAGGGCCTTCGCAATCAGATGCAGCATTACTCCAAGAATATTTGGCATTGATGAGCTGAGGGGAGGGTTGGAGCGTAGTCCGGTTCACCACTATGCGGCGGAGTAAAGGAGGAGAATAAATGAAAAAGCGCTTGCTAGCAATTGGTTTGATGCTGGTATTGGCAATTAGTCTTATAGGGTGTGGATCGAACAAGAAAACACAGGGGCCGGAAGTGGTCGACCCCAGTAAAAAGTACGTGCTGAAACTAGGTCATGTGGCGAACCCCAGCAATCCATATGCCCAAGGCGCAGTCAGGCTGTCTGAACTGGTGAAAGAAAGGACAAAAGGGGCAGTTGAGATTCAGGTATATCCCTCCAGCCAGCTGGGGGATCAGCGTGATCTCCTGGAAGGTCTGCAACTTGGCACCGTCGATATGACAATTACTTCATCGGCCGTCTTGGCCCATTTTATACCCAAGGTGCAAGTAATAGACCTGCCGTATCTCTTTCGGGATAAACAACATGTTTACAAGGTGGTTGACGGCCCGCTAGCTAAAGAAATCTATGCCGGCATCGACAAGAAGGGAATGGAGTATCTTTCCACCTGGGAGAATGGTTTCCGGCACCTTACGAACAGCAAGCGCCCGATAGAAAAGCCCGAGGATATGGCTGGCCTGAAGATTCGCGTAATGGAGAATAAGGTTTATATTGAAATGATGAAGGCTTTAGGCGCAAATCCAACGCCGATGGCAATGGGCGAAGTCTTCACCGCTCTTCAGCAAGGTACGGTTGACGCCCAGGAGAACCCGATTGCGCAAATTTACGCTTCGCGTTTTTATGAAGTTCAAAAGTATATGACGCTTGACGGACATACCTATTCGCCTTCCATCGTCGTTATCAGCAAGAAGACGGTGGAGAAGCTACCGAAAGAGTATATGGACATAATTCGCAAAACGGCCGACGAAGTACGCGATTGGGAAAGAAAGAAAATGGCCGATGACGAAAACATGATGCTTGACACCATTAAGAAAAGCACCCAGGTAATTACTCTTACTCCTGAACAGCAGAAAGCATTTGCTGATAAAATGAAACCGGTCTGGGCTCAGTTTGAAGGGATTGTAGGCAAAGAGCTTATTGACAAGATATTGGCGACAAAGTAATTTTAGCCGGGCAGGCTTTATGCCTGCCTTCGCCGTTAAAAGCGCAGGGGAGGAGACTTATGAATGTTTTAAGCCGGTTTAATAACTGCCTGGATACTGTTGTAACCTGGGTTTGCACCGTGCTGTTCGCGATTATGGTTTTTGCTACAGGGGCGCAGATTGTTGCCCGGTATGTGGTGGGAGCATCGCTTGAGTGGTCGGAAGAATTAGCCCGATATATGTTTATTTGGTCGGTGCTGCTGGGTTCTAGCATGTGCGTGAAGCGCCGGGGGCATGTCGGCGTTGAACTGGTCGTTATGAAGCTGCCTGCCAGGTTGCAGGGATACGCCATGATTTTTGCGGATTGCCTGAGTGCGGTTTTCTTTGTTATTCTGATTGTTTACGGCATCGAAGTTACAGAAATTACTGCAGACCAGCATTCGCCGGCCATGGAGTTTCCTATGGGCCTGGCCTATGTCTCAATTCCGGTCAGCGGCCTGCTCATGCTTTCCTATACAATTGAAAATGTCCTAAGCGATTGCCGCAAGCTCCGCAAGGCCGCAGGCATAACCGGCATTTCGGCTGCGCAAGGAGGTAAGTAGTATGACAGGATGGATATTGTTTGCGGCCTTAGCAGTATTTTTGATATTAAATGTTCCTATTGCTGTGGCGTTGGGGCTTGCTACGGTTACAGCGATAATTGCGGACGGCAATCTGCCGCTCACGCTGGTTGTGCAGCGTCTGTTTGTGGCCAATGACTCTTTTCCGCTACTGGCCATTCCGTTTTTCATGCTCGCCGGTTCGGTCATGTCGGCGGGAGGCGTGTCAACGCGCTTGGTGGCGTTTGCCAATACTCTGGTCGGCTGGCTGACCGGCGGCCTGACAATGGTCGTAACTTTAACATCTATGTTTTTTGCAGCGATATCGGGATCTTCCGCAGCTACCTGTGCGGCTATTGGTTCCACCATGATCCCGGCTATGAAAGAAAAAGGCTATGACAAGGAGTTTTCTGCTGCCGTTATTGCTGCATCGGGTACCACCGGCATTGTAATCCCGCCCAGTGTGCCTCTCGTTGTTTACGGCGTTATCGCCGGAGTATCGATCGGCGATTTGTTTCTCGGCGGCGTTGTTCCCGGAATTATTATGGGCCTTTCCATGATGGGGCTGATCTACTTTCAAGCTAAGGCCCGCGGCTATGTGGGAGAAGACAGGCCGACCCTCAAGGCTGTTTTTGCCACGTTCAAAGAAAGTGTCTGGGGGCTTATGATGCCGGTCATTATCCTCGGCGGCATTTACGGCGGCATTTTTACGCCAACGGAAGCAGCCGCGGTTGCGGCCTTTTGGGGAATTTTCGTCGGTATGTTTGTTTATAGGGAATTAAAGCTTAAGGATTTTCCTAAGATCTTTGTCAGCGCCATTATTTCAACAGCCGTTGTCATGTTCATTATGGATGCTGCGGGGCTGTTCAGTTGGATTATTACCTCCAACCGCATCCCGCAGAACCTGGCCGCCTATTTCTTAGAACTGACCACTAATCCGCATTTAATAATGCTTTTTATCAATGTGCTGCTATTAATCGTCGGTACGTTTCTCAATGCCTCGGCAGCTATTATCATTTTAGCCCCGATTTTGGTTCCGGTTGTTACCAAAGTGGGCATCGATCCTGTTTTTTTCGGCGTAATAATGACGGTGAACATGGCTATCGGCACCATTACGCCGCCCGTAGGCGTCGACCTGTTTGTGGCTCAAACTGTTTCAGGCGTTTCGCTGGAAAGAATTACGCGCTTGATTTGGCCGTTTATATTAGTGCTTGTCGTAGACTTGATGCTGCTGACCTATATTCCCGAGCTTACCATGTTCTTGCCCACCCTTATGAAATAATCCTCAAGATTTGGAAAGGCAGGCGTGAAAATGAAAGAATACACTATGAAATACGGTCGGGGAAAGGTAAATTTTTCGCTGGATCCGTCACTGGTAAAGGAAGAACTGATAATCCAAAACTATCCGGTATTGGCTGACCCGGAAGCGGCTATTCTCGAAGCTATTCGCAACCCGATCGGGTCGGCACCGCTGCGCGACATCGTAAAACCCGGTCAGACTGTGGCCTTTATCTGTAACGATCCGACACGAGTGGCGAATAGCCACGTATTTATGCCGCTTCTGCTCAACGAGCTAAACTCGGTAGGGGTACGCGACGAAGATATGTATATTGTCTTTGCGCTCGGCACACACCGGCTGATGACAGAGGAAGAAATGGTTGAGGCTGTCGGGCAGGAAGTTGCCGGCAGAGTGCGGATGTATAACAGTGACTGCAAAGATGAAAGCCAGTTTAAATATTTAGGCACTACGTCCCGGGGAACGCCAATTTATTTTAATAAGCTCATTACCGAAGCCGATCATGTTATTTGCACCGGCAGCGTAGTTCACCACTTTTTCTGCGGGTTTGGCGGCGGACGCAAGGCGATATTTCCGGGAGTTTCCTACTATGAGACAGTCCGCCAGAATCATAGCATGATTTTCGATCCTAACGCGGTTATCGGCAAGCTGGAGGGCAATCCGGTTTATGAAGATCAGCTTGATGGGGTCGCCATGTGTCCCCCTTCTTTCCTGCTCAATGTCGTTTTGAATGAGAAAAAAGAGTTCTTAAAGGTTTTCGCCGGGCATTATATAGA
>JAOACF010000051.1 GCA_026417995.1 Negativicutes bacterium | reverse complement strand
AGATGTGTATAAGAGACAGGCTTATGGTGAGCCGCACGTCCTTTGTTATCGCCCACCGCCTGTCCACCATTCAGCGCGCGGACATCATTTTAGTGCTGGAGAAAGGCCGCATTGCCGAACGCGGCTCCCACGCCGAACTTTTAGCCCAGGGCGGGCTGTACAGCAAGCTTTACCAGACGCAGTTCCAAGGGCAGGAGGATTAGGATAGGAATAGGTATTCAGAAGTCAGAATTCAGAATTCAGAAGATAAGGCTAGGAATTCAGAAGCCAGAATTCAGAATTCAGAATTCAGAATTCAGAATGGTTAAGACGGTTCCCCTATTCTGACTCCTGACTACTGAATTCTGAATACTGAATTCCTAGTTCATTCTCCTAGCATCCTTATCCAACGTATATATTACCAACTGCCATCCGTGTCTAAAATGCAGGTATTTCCCCAGTTTGCGGCGAACTGTTCCTGAGTTGAAAAGAGGGATCATCACGATGCAAATACTGTATAACATTCTCGCCACCCTGCTGGTGGTGCTGGCGATGCCGGTTTTTGCCGTGCGGGTGCTGCGGGAAAAGGGTTTCGCCGAGCGGCTCAGGCAAAGCTTGGGGCTGCTGCCGGCAGATACGCTAAACCGCGTGGCAGGCAAGCAGTGCATTTGGCTGCATGCCGCCTCAGTCGGCGAAATTGTAGCGACAAGCCCGATCGTCAAAGAAATCAAAAAAGAATTGCCGGATGCGCCTGTCCTGATTTCCGCCGTTACCGAAACTGGGTATTCCATGGCCAAGCGCATTATTCCCGAAGCGGATGCGGTGATTTTTTTCCCGCTTGACCTGCCCTGGCTGTGCCGCCGGGTTGTCCGCCGGGTGCGGCCGCGCGTGTTTTTGCCGGTAGAAACCGAACTGTGGCCTAACTTTCTCCGGGCAGTACGCGCGCAGCAAGTGCCGGTCATGATGGTCAACGGCCGCATCAGCGATAAAAGCGTCAAGCGCTATCATTATCTGGGAAGCATTCTGCGGGCGATGCTTGATACGGTGGACAGGTTCTGCATGCAATCCACCATCGATGCGCAATATATCATCCGCCTGGGGGCGGATCCCCGCCGGGTTGTCGTGACGGGCAACACCAAGTACGACCAGACCTACACCGATGTCAGCGACAGCGAAAAACAGGAGCTGTTTCAAGAACTGCGCATTGGCGGGCACAGGCCGGTCATTGTCGCCGGTAGCACGCACAAAGGCGAGGAGGAAATGGTGTTTGCCGCCTTTGCCGCGGTGCGCGGCCGCTATCCGGACGCCCGCCTTATCGTTGCGCCTCGCGACATCAACCGGGGAAGCGAAGTGCTTGGCCTGGCCGAAGCGGCCGGCTTCGCCGCCGGCAGGCGCACCGTGCTGAAAACGCAAGCAGCCGAGCCTGATATCGTAATTTTGGATACAATTGGCGAGCTGGGCAGAATATACAGCTTGGGCGATATCATTTATGTCGGCGGCAGCCTGGTGCCGCACGGCGGCCATAACATTCTGGAGCCGGCGGCGCACGGCAAGCCTATCCTGGTAGGCCCCCACATGTTTAACTTTAAAGATATTTACGCTCTGCTTGGCGGCAGAGGCGCCTGCGAGACGGTATACGACGCTGCCGAACTGGGCGAAAAACTGCTGCAGATTTTAGCAGACGAACAGCTCCGCGCCAAGATGGGCGAGCAGTCGCTGGCGATTATTCTGGAAAATCGTGGCGCCGCACGTAAAAGCGCTCTTTATCTTAAGGAGCTTTTAGCCAAGTTTTCCCCGAAAAATTCTGAGTAGAAGGCGGTCAGCCATGCGCCATCGAGAAGCAATACAAGTTTATTTATATCAATTGGTTCATGGAGAGCAAAAAGGCCTTTTTGCCTTTTTGCTGCTCGCTGTGCTGCGCGGCATCTCCCTGCTCTACGGTCTGGGCGTAGCGGTAAAGCTGGGCCTCTACCGGGCGGGCATCTTAAAAAGCCACAAGCTGCCCTGCAAGGTAATCAGCTTAGGCAATGTCACTGTCGGCGGCACCGGCAAAACCCCCACCGCGCAGCGCCTGGCCGCAACCATCCGGGATATGGGCTACAGGGTAGTGGTGCTCAATCGCGGCTACCGCGCCGGCTGGAAGGGTGACATCGGCGTCGTTTCGGACGGCAAAAAGACGTATATGACAGTCAGCGAAGCAGGGGACGAAGCTTATCTCCTGGCGAAAAACCTGCCCGGCGTGCCGGTCATTATCGGCAAAGACCGCGCCGTTACCGGCGATTACGCCGTAAAACGCTTTGGCGCGGAGGTGATTATCCTCGACGACGGCTTCCAGCACTGGCAGTTGGCGCGCGATCTCGACATTGTACTTATCGATACGCTTAATGTTTTCGGCAACAGCTTCCTGCTGCCGCGGGGAACGCTGCGCGAGCCGCTGGCCAATCTCAGCCGGGCGCACGCCTTTTTGCTCACCAAAGTCGACCAGTCCAGCGACAATGCGCGGGGAAGCTTGCGGGATACCTTGTCGCATGTCAACCCTGCAGCGCTTGTCGTCGAAAGCATCCACGACCCGCGCTGCTTCATTGAAATTGAACAGTGGTATAAAGGGGCAAACTATCAAAGCATCGGGCTTGACACCGTCTGCCAGCGCTCGGTTGTCGCTTTCTCGGCCATCGGCAACCCGTCTTCGTTTGAACAGACAATCAGCGATTTGGGCGCCCGGGTAGTTGACGCCGTGCGCTACCCCGATCATCATACCTACACGATGGCCGAAATGCAGTGCATCATGCAAAAAGCAGTGGACAAAGGCGCCTGCGCCCTGATTACCACCGAAAAGGATGCTGTCAAAATTCCTTCCGAGTTCATTCATTCCGACCGGCCGCTGCCGCTCTATGTGCTGGGCATTGAAGTCAAATTCCTGGCCGGCGGCGACGAACTGATGCGGCTCATCAGCGACAAGCTCAAGCGGCCGACCTATTCCAGCGGCATTGCTATCGTCCCCGTCGATAAAACCACCACCAAGACCGATAACGAGATTGCCTCATTCCGTTCGCAATGACATCTTTTATGTGTCACTGCGAGGAACGAAGTGACGTGGCAGTCTTATCTCCATAGCCATTTTTTGCAAGCAGTGATCTTAGCGTCCAGGAGGAGTTTCCCCATGAACAAAATTCTCTGCGTCATCCCGGCGAGGTTCGCCTCAACGCGCCTGCCGGGCAAGCCGCTGGCGGATATCGCCGGCAAACCCATGATCCAGCATGTATACGAACGCGCCAGCCAGGCCCAAACCCCCCAGGCGGTGCTTGTCGCCACCGACCACCCCAAGGTGTTTGACGCTGTCCGGGCATTTGGCGGCCAAGCCATGCTGACATCGCCCGACCATCCGACCGGCACCGACCGCCTGGCAGAAGTGGCTAGGAGCTATACTGACGTTGATGTCATCATCAACGTGCAGGGCGATGAGCCGCTGATTGCGCCCGAGGTCATTGACCGGCTGGGCCGCGCTTTTGCCGAAGAACCCGGCCTGGTCATGGCTACCCTCATGACCGAGATGGAAGAAGAAGAATACTATACCCCCAGCGCGGTAAAAGTTGTGACCGATCTTAAGGGGTATGCTTTATATTTTTCCCGCTCGCTGCTCCCATACCCGCGCAATCCGCACAGTGAAATGCGGGTGTACAAGCATATCGGGATTTACGCCTACCGCCGCGACTTTCTGCTGCACTACGCCTCGCTGGCCCCCACGCCGCTTGAGAGGGCGGAATCGCTGGAGCAGCTCAGGGCGCTTGAGCACGGCTATAAGATCAAGGTGCTGGCGACTGACTTCAAATCAATCGGCGTCGATACGCCGGAAGACCTGGAAAAGGTGAACCGGCTGCTTAAGGGAGGATTAGCGTAATATGAAAAACGTAAATGTAGGCTCAATCGCCATCGGCGGCAAAAACCCCCTCGCCCTCATTGCCGGGCCTTGTGTGCTGGAAGGTTATGAACGCAGCCTGATGATCGGCAAAGAGATCAAAAACATTGCCGCAAAGCTGGGCATTCCCTATATCTTTAAAGCATCCTACGACAAGGCCAACCGCTCCTCGTTCAACTCGTTTCGCGGTCCCGGACTGACCGAGGGTTTGGCGATGCTAGAGCGTATTCGGGAAGAACTGGGCGTTCCCGTACTGAGCGATATTCATGACGTTTCCCAGGTAAAGCCTGCGTCCGCGGTGCTGGACGTACTGCAAATACCCGCTTTCTTATGCCGGCAAACCGACCTTGTCTATGAAGCCGGTCTGGCCGGCAAGCCGGTCAACGTCAAAAAAGGCCAGTTCCTGGCTCCGCTCGATATGAAGAATGTAATTGCCAAAATCCGTGAAGCCGGCAATGAAAATATCCTGCTCACCGAGCGCGGCACAACCTTCGGCTACAACAACCTAGTTGTCGATATGCGTTCGCTGGCGATCATGCGCTCGCTCGGCTGCCCGGTCGTCTTTGACGCCACTCACAGCGTGCAGCTCCCCGGCGGCGCCGGCACGACCTCCGGTGGCCAGCGCGAATTCGTTCCCTATCTCACCCGCGCTGCAGTGGCCATCGGCGTTGACGCCCTGTTCATGGAAGTGCACGACAACCCCGAAGAGGCCTGCTCCGACGGCCCCAACATGCTCTACATCCATCAGCTCGAAGGCTTATTGCGGGATGTATTGGAGATTGATAACGTCGTAAGAAAACATAAGTAGGATTAGGAATTCAGTATTCAGTAGTCAGGAGTCAGAATAGGGGACCGTCTTAACCATTCTGAATTCTGAATTCTGACTTCTGAATACCTATTCCCGTATTCTGACTTCTGAATTCAGGCTTCTGAATACCCATTCATATCCTGACTTTTGACTCCTGAATTCTTATACAGCGCCTTCTGAATTCAAAACCCGGAGGTGTTTCCATGACTAAGATAATTGACCAAGCCAAAGACGTCCTCACCATCGAAGCCGCTGCCATCCAGGCGCTCATTCCGCGCATTAACGGCCAGTTCACCGCGGCGGTTAACCTGATTTTAGAATGCCAGGGCCGCGTAGTCGTGACCGGCATGGGCAAATCCGGCCACATCGGCTCCAAGATTGCGGCGACACTCGCCAGTACCGGCACCCCCGCCTTTTTCCTGCATCCTGCCGAAGGCATCCATGGCGACTTAGGCATGGTCACCGCCCGCGATATTGTCCTAGCCATCTCCAACAGCGGCGAGACAGGCGAGATTATCAGCATTCTGCCGGCCTTAAAACGCATCGGCGCGCCGATTATTGCCCTGTGCGGGCGGGAGAACTCGACCCTGGTCCGCAACGCAGAAATATTCTTAGACGTATCGGTCGAAAAAGAAGCCTGCCCGATGGGATTGGCACCGACCGCCAGCACAACGGCCACGCTGGCCATGGGGGATGCCCTTGCTGTGGCGCTGCTGTCTTCCCGCAAGTTCCGCCCGGAAGACTTTGCCCTCTTTCATCCCGGCGGCTCGCTTGGCCGCAAGCTGCTGCTCACAGTGGAAAACGTCATGCACAGCGGCGAAGACAATCCGGTAGTCACACCCGACAAGACGGTCAAAGAAGCGCTCTTTACCATCACCGCCAAGGGCCTAGGCGCAACCGCCGTAGTCGACTTTGACGGCAAACTGCTGGGCATTATCACCGACGGCGACATCCGGCGCGGCTTGGAAAAAGGCCACGACTTCCTCAACAAACCGGTCGAGGTGATTATGACCAAAAATCCCCGCACCGTCACCAAAGACAAACTGGCCGCCCATGCGCTAAGCAAAATGGAGAAAAACAAACCCCGCCCCATTACCGTGCTGCCGGTAGTGGACGAAGACAATCGCGCGATTGGCATGCTGCATATTACTGACCTACTGCGCCAGGGAGTGGTATAATGGATATAAACGCCCGCGCGCAAAAAATCAAGCTCCTGGTCTTTGACGTTGACGGCGTGCTTACCAATAACCAGATCATCTTCGGCCCTGACGGCGAAGCCATGAAGATATTCAATTCCCAGGACGGCTTAGGCATGGCGGCGGCCGGCAAAATGGGCCTGAAAACCGCCATCATCACCGGGCGGGAGAGCGAAATGGTGCGCCGCCGCTGCCGCGAACTGGGCGTCACCGACATTCGGCAGGGCTCAATGGATAAAGCGGCGCATCTTGCCGAGCTCGCCGCCAAGCATGGCCTTGCCTACGAGGAGATCGGCTATGCCGGCGATGACTTAAACGATTTGGCGGTACTGAAACAAGTTGGCCTGGCCTGCGCCGTAGCCAACGCCGTACCCGAAGTCAAAGCAGCCGCCCACTATATCACCGCCCGCGAAGGCGGCCGCGGCGCTGTCCGCGAAATCGTCGAACTGGTGCTCAAAGCCCAGGGAAAATGGGACGCCCTGGTGGCGATGTACGCCAACCCCGGGAAAGTGGAAACAAGACAGTAAGAAAGGAGGGCGCCGGATGTCGCTCCAATACTTCGTCTTAAAAACAGTCAGCCGGATCATCTGTTTATTCCCCTACAGCATCATCCTCGGCATGGGTAAAGTTCTGGGGCATATATATTACCATGCGGCCGCCAAGCAGCGACGCCGCGCTCTTGCGCAAATACAGGAAAGCCTCGGCCTTTCCGGCGCCGCGGCGGAGCGAATTATCCGCAGCCTGTTTGTAAAGCTTGGCCGCACCTTTCTGGAAGTCATGTATACCCCCGCGCTAAACAAAGAGAACATCGAGCGCTATATCGAAATCGAAAACGCCCAGTACCTGACTGACGCCGTGGCCCAGGGCAGGGGCGTCGTCTTCCTGACCGCGCATATCGGCAACTGGGAGTGGCTGGGCGCCCGCCTGGCGATGGCCGGCTATCCTATGGCCAGCGTTATCAAACGCCAGCCCAACGACCAGCACACCCGCATTTTAAACGAATACCGCCGGATGACAGGCATTGAAATATTTGCCCGCGGCACCACGGAAATCGTCGGTGCGGCCAAAGCCCTGAAAAATGGCAAAGTCTTGGGTTTTTTGGCCGACCAGGATGGCGGCCATGACGGCATCTTTGTGGAGTTTCTGGGCAAGATGGCTTCAACCCCGCAGGGCCCGGCAGTATTTGCCCGCAAGTTCAAGTGCCCGATTATTCCCACCTTTATCGTGCGCCGCCCCGAAGGCGGCCACAAAATCATTGTTCATCCGCCCGTTGAGTGGCAAGAGTATGACACCGAAGACAGGACGATCTATGAGCTAACCAAAACCTTGACGTTGTTAACCGAGAATTTTATCCGGCAGTATCCCGATGAATGGCTGTGGTTCCAAAAACGCTGGAATACGAAATACCAGGGCCCGGCGGCTGACAAGAATGCCCCGGCCGGCAAAGATAGCAGGGTAGGTGAGGCTGTTTGAAGCGAAATACATATATAGCCATCGTTTGCGCCATATTGCTGCTGGCCGGGGGGCTATATTATTTTGTCAAAGATGAACCCCTCCCCCCTCCAGCCGCCGATTCCGCCGCAGCTGCTGACCCGGCCGGTTTTCTCTCCTTTAGCGGCACGACCTACGTCGAGCAAAAGGACGGCAAGCCGCAGTGGGAAATTACTGCCGAAACCATAGAGATGGATCCGAAGACCAAAATCATCTACCTCAAAGGCATCAAAGGCACCTTCTATCAAGATAACGGCGGCAAAATCGAAATGACCGCGCCGCTCGCCACAATGGACAGCAAAACCAAAGACATCACCATGCAGGGCAATGTTAAGGCCACATCCTCCGACGGCGCCGTGTTCACAGCGAAAGAGGCCCTGTGGGCGGCCCAGGATCGCCGCATCTTTGGCTTCGGCGGCGTCACCCTGACCCGCGGCGACACGGTCATCACCGGCGAAAAAATCGAAACCGACAACAACATGCAAAAGTTCAAAGTCCAGGGCAACGCCCGCATCCTACAAAAGGGGGCTGACTAATGAAACCTGCTAAAACAATCGGCGCCGTCGCGGCCGCCATCATCCTCGCCACCGCCTCCACCGGCATCTACGCCGCGCAGAAAAACAGCCCGGTGGAACTCACCGCCGACACCATCGAATACGACTCCGTCCAGGGGATCATGGTAGCGCAGGGCGGCATCAGGCTTACCCAGGACACCGCGATTATCACCGGCGCCAAAGCCGAGTACAATACCAAAACCAAAGAAGCCTATGTTGCGGGCGGCGTCAAAGCAGTTGACCGCGATGCCACCCTCACCGCCGCCGAAATTCGTGCCTATGGCAATAGCCACCTCATCGCCAGCGGCGACGCCGAACTTGTCAAAGGCGACAGCCGCCTCACCGGCCCCAAAGTTGAATATTTCACCGACCGCGAATATGCGCAGGTTGCCGGCCCGGCGCGCCTGGCAACGCCGGACAGCGTCATGACGGCAGGCATGCTGGAAGCCTTTATCCGGGAAGACCGGGCCGTAGGCAAAGGCAATGTTCATATTGTCAGCGACAAGCACAAGCTTGACGCTACGGCCGACCAGGCGACATACTACGGCGCCAAAGCCCAGGAAAGCCCGAACAAAGTCATCCTCTCCGGCAACGCCCGCGCCGTTCAGGACGGCAACACCCTGACCGGCAACACCCTCACCATTTACCTTGACGACAAAGCCATGCAGGCTGACGGCGGCAGGAATAAGCTGGTAATTAGGCCGCAGTGAGCTTTAGTCGAGAAATTTCCAGAAGTGTAAAGCCGGAGACTGTCGAAAAAGCTCCAGATGCAAGGCGCGACGAGGAGTTTCGCGGAGGCGTACTGGTTGTACGTTGGAGCGAATCCCCGCAGGAGCAACACAGCAGGTGGACTTTTGCGGCAGTCTCCTCTATAGAAAGAGGAAGACTGAGATGTATATCGAAACCAAAAGCCTTTGCAAAAGCTTCAAAGGCAGAAAGGTCGTCAACGGCGTCAGCCTGCGGGTTGACCGGGGGCAGGTGGTAGGTCTGCTTGGCCCCAATGGCGCCGGCAAAACGACCACCTTTTATATGATTGTGGGACTGGAGAAACCGGATGACGGACATATCTTCGTGCAGGAGGAAAACGTGACCGCGATACCCATGTATCAGCGTTCACGCTATGGTATTGGCTACCTGCCGCAGGAAGCGTCCATCTTCCGCAAACTCACGGTCGAAGAAAACCTCATGGCCATTCTCGAAACCACCAAGCTGACCCCGGCCGAGCGCCAAGACAAAATGGAAAGCCTCATCGCCGAATTCAATGTCGGCCATGTGCGCAAACGCCGCGGCTCGGAACTGTCCGGCGGCGAGCGGCGGCGCGTGGAAATAGCCCGCGCCCTGTCCACCGACCCGGCGTTCATCCTGCTGGATGAGCCTTTTGCCGGCGTCGACCCGATCGCCGTCGCCGACATTCAGGATATCATTGGCTATCTCAAGCAGCGCGGCATCGGCGTGCTGATCACCGACCACAATGTCCGCGAAACGCTGCGCATCGTGGACATCGCTTATATCTTAAACGAAGGCCAGATTCTCATTTCCGGCGACAGCGAAACAATCGCCAATAGCGAAATAGCCCGGAAATTTTACCTGGGCGAGAAGTTCACCCTTTAGGAGGCCCGCATGCGCATACTTGACAAATACATCCTCGCCGAACTGCTCGGGCCTTTTGTCTTTGGCATTGCCGCTTTCTCCAGCGTATTTATCGGGACAAGCACCCTGTTCAAACTGGCCCAGTACATCTCCAAATACGGCGCCTCGCTGGCGTCCGTCACCAAGCTGTTTTTCTACAGCCTGCCGGGTATCGTGGTACTAACGCTGCCCATGTCCATGCTGCTGGCGGCGCTGTTATCCTTCGGACGCCTGTCGGGCTCCAGCGAGATCACCGCGATGAAATCAGGCGGCCTCAGTTTCTACCGCCTGACCACGCCGGTGTTCATCGTCGCTTTTTTGGTCAGCATCTTTGCCGTTGTCTTCAACGAAACGGTTGTCCCCCAATCAAAAACAGCATACAGTACCATCGTCCGTTACGAAATTGAACGCGACTCCCGCCCGCGCTCGCAGGAGCACGTAGTCATCAAAGACGTCAAGCAGGGCGAACTCGAGCGCCTCACCTACGCCCGCAAATTTGAAGAGGACACCAATACCCTGTATACCATTACCATTCAGGAATTTGAAAAAGACCGCCTCGTCCGCGTGGAAAATGCCGAAAAAGCTATTTGGCAAAACGGCCGCTGGATTATGTACAACGGCATTGTCCACGATATGACCGTCGAGGGCAAGATAGAACGCTCCATGCGCTTTGCGCAGCAGAACATGCCGATCGAGAAGCCGCCCCAGGCGATTTCCCGCGAGCAAAAAAAACCTGATGAAATGACCATCAAGGAACTAAAGCAGCACATCAAGGCGCTGCAGCGCGAGTTCGTCAAAACCAGCAACTATGAGGTGGAACTCCACCAGCGCCTGGCCATACCTATGGCCAGCCTGGTGTTCGCTACCATCGGCACGCCGCTCGGCCTGCAGCCGCACCGCTCCAGTTCCTCCATCGGTCTTGGCATCAGCATTATCATAATCTTGATCTATTATGCTATAATGACAGTGTGCACCGCTCTCGGGCAAGGAGGCACCCTCCCGCCCGTAGTAGCCGCCTGGATCCCGAACATCATCGGCCTCGTCATCGGCTGCTTTTTAATCCGCCGCGCCGCGCGGTAATACGTCAGGCGACAAGAAATAGAATTCAGAATTCAGTAGTCAGGAGTCAGAATAATAAACCAGGAATTCAGAATACAGTAGTCAGTAGTCAGAATAGGGGACCGTCTTAACCATTCTGAATTCTGACTTCTGGCTTCTGAATACCATCTCCATATTCTGAATTCTGAATTCTGACTTCTGAATACCTACTTCCTAATTAGAGAGGGGTGACCAACCGGTATGTACGGCCTGCAACTAATCGCAGTCCTCGCCGTCATGGGCGGCATCATCGCCTACATCGGGGACAAACTCGGCACCAAAGTGGGCAAGAAAAAGCTTACTATCTTCGGCCTTAGGCCCAAACACACATCCATACTGGTCACCATCGTCACCGGCATCCTGATCGCCGCCGCGACGCTGGGAGTGTTGTCCGTCGCTTCCCGCGACGTTCGCACCGCCCTCTTCGGCATGGAACAACTGAAAGAACAAATGGCCGTCCTGTCGGGTGAAGTAACAATGAAGAACAAAGAGCTGGAAGAAAGCCGGCAGGCTCTTGCCGCCAAGACGGCCGAACTCACCGCGCTGTCGGCCCGCATTGCCGAAACATCGCGCCGCCTCACAACCATCACCCAGGAATTGGCGGCGGTAATGGATGAGCGGGACCGCACTGCCGCAGCGCTGGCGGAGGTCCAGCAGGACTACAGCGCCGCCAAAGGCGATCTCGTCAAAGCGCGGCAGGATATCGACACCCTGACCCAAACCAAAAACGACCTTGACGCACGGGTAGCCGCGCTCAATGAAGCGAAAACCAATCTGCAGGCTGATGTCGATAAACTCAGCGAACTCACCGCAAACCTGAAGAAAGGCATCCAGTTTGTTCGCGAAGGCGTGGTCATTTTCCGGGCGGGCGAAGTTTTGTCCACCTCGGTTATCAAGGGCGGGGAAAATGCTAAAGACACAGAAGCGACGCTGGCGGCAATTCTCTACCGGACCAACCAGGGCATTGTAACGAAGCTCGGCGCTGACAAAGACCTGGAAGTGCTGTGGGTATCTCGCCCTGACTTTGAGCAGGCGGTATCGCTCATTGCGGCAACGCCAGAGGACATCATTGTCCGGGTAGCGTCTGCTGGCAACACCATCTACGGTGAACCGGTCATCGGCCAGATCAACCTGTTCCCCAACCGCCTGGTTTATAAACAGGACGCCATCGTGCACACCGAAGCGTTTGACGCCGGCTCGAGCGCGGCGCAGGCGGAGGAGACCGTGCTCAAGTTTTTGCAGAAAGTAAATCAAAAAGCGATCGAGCAGGGCGTGCTGCCTGATCCGCTGCAGGGCACTGTCGGCGAAATGAGCGGCTCGCAGCTCTACGACACCATTAACCGCGTCAAACGCGCCGGCGGCAAAGTCGAGCTGACGGCAACCGCCAAGAACGACATCTATGCAGTCGGCCCGCTGCGCGTCGAAGTCAAAATCCGCAGCATGCCATAGTGGCATAATATACCAGCGAATAATCCTGCCTGTCGGGCAGGATTATTCTTTTACCCGTAGAATTAAATACTATGTAAACAACATAATTTTTTTGAACCTCGCTGACTGACCAGTCGGACGCCTGATCCGCATTGCAGTATTGACCGATGTCACCGCGAGCGAAACGCGGCGGTATCCTTCCAGAGCAGGAACTCAGCGGCATGCGAGCTCATTACTTCGCCGGCGGTCACTTCACAGTCTCGGCAGCATAATTACCAATTATTACACTGGCTTAGTCAGCAGGAAAACAAAAAATTATGTTGAATTATGTAAACTACAAACCTGTAAAAAGCGACAGGGGACATAAGCTTGGCGCAAGCGAGGAGAAGATGGCCGCGAGGAAACGTGGACACTCCTGGCGCATAATCCTCGCACGGACAAGTTTATGCCGGCGGCAACGCCTCGCAAAAAACATATTTTTCAAAGGGGGATTCTTGCGTGAAGAAAAGACTCTTAAAAACTGCCGTAGCTACTGCTCTTACTGTAGCATTCGCCGTACCTGCCTTCGCCAATCCTTTCTCCGATGTCCCTGCCAAACACTGGGCTTATGACGCCGTAAACAAGCTTGCTCAGGCTGGCATCGTTGACGGCTACGGCGACGGCACTTTCCGCGGCGACAAAACCATGACCCGTTACGAAATGGCGCAAATCGTAGCCAAAGCTATGACCAAGAACTTAAGTGCCAGCCAAAAAGCCACTGTTGACCAACTGACCAAAGAATTCAGCACCGAGCTGAACAACCTCGGCGTAAAAGTTGCCGGTCTGGAAAAGAAAGTTGACAACATGGTGAAAATCTCCGGCGACGCTCGCGTGCGTTACGGCGCAATCGAAAACATCAGCGACAACACAGACTTCCGCGCTCGTGTAAGCTTTGACGGCAAAATCAACGACAACATGAAGTTCAGCGCTCGTCTGACTAGTGGCAACATTGCTTACGACGCTGCTAATACTAGCGGTGTGAAGCTTGACACCGCCAACGTCAGCTTCAAAGCTCTCGGCCTGGACAACACCATCGGCCGTCAGGACGTGAAACTGGGCTCCGGCTTCCTTGCTGACACACAAATGAACGCTGTCGCTGCCAAGATGGGCAATCTGAAGCTTACCTACGGCAACTGGAGCAATGCCGGCGCTACTACAAAGGATCGCGTATTTGCCGCTGAATACAAAGCTGACATCCTCGGCGCAAAAGTAACCGCTAACTACCTCAAAAACGAAGGCATCCTTGCCAGCGCTGACAAAGAAATCTACGGCGCCAGCGCTTCCTTCGGCCTGGTAAAAGGCGTAACTGCCAACGCTGAATACTTCAAGAACAACGATACCGACGCAACTGCCGTTGCTTACGGCGTGAAGTTCGACAAGCTCGGCCTCGCGGTAACTCATAAAGATGTTGAAGCCGGCATGATCACCAACTACTCCAACCTGACTTCCGACATCATTCCGTTCGCTACCGGCGACTCCTTCAAAGGCATGGAGTATCAGCTTGACAGAAGCATCGCGAAGAACACCATGCTGACTGTCAAGCATCAAGACTTCGACAACATGAACGCCCGCACCAGCGCCTACGTAAACGTAAAATTCTAATCGGGCTTTTCACCACTCACTACACTAATCAGGGACGCAACCGCGTCCCTGATTTTCATGTTTGGGCTTTATATTTTTCTTCAGATCACGGCATGCCCTGCTGACAGAAAAATATTCGATGCCACCGGAAAGCACGTTGCATTGCGGAATTGCATTGCGGATATACACAAAAAATAAAAAAAAGCAAGGACGCGATCAGCCCTTGCTCCAGAATGTTTATTCTGCTTTACGCAGTTTCCAAATAATCGATTCATGTTCGCCGGTTTTCCGGACTAAAAAAGCGATATCTTCACATATTATGCCCTGCTGGTCTTTAAGGTTGCTTACTTCGCCGGACAGATTGCTTACTGTATGTCCGATATGGTGCAGCAGAGCGTTAATTTCCTTTGTTCGGTGCAGCAGCGTTTGAATAAAGGTGTTGTTCTCTTTGGTCTGTTCGTCGATATTTTCTACGCGTTCTTCGACCTTGCCTAGGCGTGCTTCGACATTGTCCAGTCGTGTTTCAATTCCGCCAAGTCGCGCTTCTACTTGATCAAATCGGGTATTTACACTCGTTTCAAAATTAACCATACGCTCGTCCATTTTATCAAGACGAGTGATAATTTGTTTTAACAACTCTTCCATGCCAATCCCCCCCGCGCCCTACTAGGTGAGTATTGCAAAATTCGTTTCAAGTAATATTTTCAGTAAATAATTAGAACCGGAGACTGCTGAAAAAGCTCCAGATGCTAGGCGCGACGAGGATTTTCGCGGAGGCGTACTGGAGGTACGTTGGAGCGAAAACCCGCAGGAGCAACAACGCAGATGGACTTTTGCAGCAGTCTCCCAGGCTGATTATATCATTTTCCGCTAGATAAATCACTAATGATTATCCCGTTCCCCCATTCTGACTCCTGACTTCTGAATTCTTAAAAGCTCTCCCGTTCCCCCATTCTGAATTCTGACTTCTGACTCCTGAATCCCTAATCTTATCTTCTGACTTCTGACTTCTGAATTCCCCAAAGCTTTCCCGTCACCCATATTCTGAATTCTGACTTCTGACTCCTGAATCCCTAATCTAATCTTCTGACTTCTCAATTCTAAATTTTCTCCCCCGCAGGAATATTTTTCCCGGTATAGAATATACTAGCTGTGGAGGTTGTACCTGGTGGAAGAGATGATTATTGCCATCGACCCGGGGCGGGAGAAGTGCGGCGTGGCGGTTGTCCATCGCATACGCGGCGCTGTCCGCCGGGAAATCGTGAAAACCTCTGAGCTTGTGCAAAAAGCGGCCTTTTTGGCTGCCGAATTTGGCCTGACAACCATTGTCTTAGGCAACCGCACATCAAGCGGCGCCGCCCTGCGGGAGCTGGCGCACATTAAGACCCCGTCCGGTGCCGGCGTTAACTTGGTGCTCATCGACGAACACCGCTCATCCGACCAGGCGCGCAGCCGGTATTGGCGCGAAAATCCTCCCCGGGGGCTGAAGCGGCTCATACCCACTACCATGCAGGTTCCGCCTGTTCCCGTTGACGACTATGTCGCGGTTATCCTGGCCGAGCGCTATTTCGACAAAAATTAAAAAAATTCACCGAAAATTAATAAAACAAATTTTAACCACTAAGCAGGAATATCTTGCTTCATATAGAAAATAAATGAATGCAAGGCAATATGTGGTTACATACTAACCGTAACGATCTTTCACTGAAGAGGGCCGACGGGGAAGAAAGGAGGTGCACCTTAGGTTCCCGGGAGCAGCCCTTGAAGTAAGTGATAGATATGAGCACATTGACAAGGGAATATTGAGGAAACAAGGAAACTCAATTAAGCTCCCTTCTTAGGTGCTCATCATTAAAAAAACAAAAAACCTAAGGAGGAACACTAATGAAAAAGAATTTCGTAGTTGCTCTGGTTGCTCTGTTCGTTCTGGGCATTGCTACCACCGCGTTTGCGGCTGCTAACCCCTTCGTAGACGTTCCTGCGAAGCATTGGGCTTATGACGCAGTAGCCAAATTGGCTAAAGCCGGTATCGTTGACGGCTATGGCGACGGCACTTTCCGCGGCGACAAAACCATGACCCGTTATGAAATGGCTCAAATCGTAGCGAAAGCTATGGCGAAATCCGACAAAGCCGACGCTCAACTGAAAGCCACCATCGACAAGCTGGCTGTTGAGTTCGCTGCTGAACTGAACAACCTCGGCGTTCGCGTTGCTAAGCTGGAGAAGAATGCCAGCAACATTAAGATCGAAGGCGAAAGCCGCCTGCGCTACACTTGGGATGATGCCGATCAAAAAACTGGCACAAACGCATTTGACTGGCGTCAGCGTCTACACCTGAATGCTCCTGTAACTGACAAGATCAGCTATACCGCTCGCATGGAAGCAGTTGGCGTTTTCGACGGTCAAAACACTGCTACCGTTGCATTTAACCGCAACTTCTTCACTGTGAAGGATATTCTCGGTGTTGACAGCGTGAAGATCGGTCGTCAAGGCCTGTATGCTAACAAATACCTCGCTGTTGGCAAAACCTCCAACAACGATGGCGTATTTGTAGACCACAAGCTTGGTAGCAAGACTGCAGTTCAAGCCTTCTGGATGGACGAAAACGTTAAAACAGAGTTCAAAGGTATCAACTTCGTATTCAACCCAACCAAGACTTTCGATGTTGAAGCTTCCTACTATGCTGCTGATCTCAATAACGCTAACTTCGTAGATCTTGGTTTTGCTTACAACCTCGGCAACGGTTTCAACTTCGTTGGCGAATATGTACAATCTGACGTTGCTAACGATCCCAAAGCCTGGGCAGCTCAGCTTTCCTACAACTGGAAGAGCAAGTTCCCGGTTAAGAAGTTCTTCTCGACTATCAACGTAGTTGATATCAAGAAAGCTCATGACCAAGGCGTAGTTCTGTCCTACCGCAGCGTTGAAAGTGGCGCTCTGCCTGGAACAGAAGCAGATGGATCATATCAAAAAGCATATACCCAGTTTGGCAGCATCAATGGTGCAAAAGCATTAGTTGACAACGTCAATGTATGGTATGTTGGCTATCAAAACGTAATGGCTAAAAATGTTCTGCTGAACGTTGAATATGCTAAGTACAGCGAAAAAGCTGCTCCTGCATACGACAACAAGTACGCAACCGCTTACGTCCAATTCTTCTTCTAAAATCCCTAAGACCCCGGGAAACCGGGGTCTTTTAATGTTTGCCCGGCATGGTTGCCGAGCCTATGGGCGGCAATGAGGATCAGGCTTGCGTTATTTGCGGTACAGCGTTATGAGGAAGTATTCTAAGCTTGGCAGAAAATATTTCCAGACAAGAAGGAATTAACAATAAAACGTAGAATAAGCATTATATTCCATTATGCTGTAACTCTCCCGGGTGTGAAAGGAGGTGCGACGGCTTGGAAAACCCGGTTGCATGACTGCAGCATAGCTGACTTGGCTGCCAGTAAATGGAAGGCAACATGGACACTTCTAACAGCAGGCAGCCTCCGCCAGGGAATAAAACAAAAACTTCCAAGGAGGATACGCAATGAAAAAGACAATTGCTGCAGCTCTGACTGCAATGATGCTCATGACTGGCAGCGCATTTGCTGCCGAGTTCCCCAATTTTGACTTCAACGGCGATGTAAAATTCCATTATCGCTGGGAAACTAAAGACGCCGCCGCTGACACTGAAGGCGGCAAAGTCTGGTTCCGTCTGAATGCCAAGACTGCTTTAACCGATAATATTGACGCGTATGCGCGCCTTTCCAGCCAATCGCTGACCGGTGACCACATCGGCGCCGATTTTGACAAATCGTATGCGAAATACAGCGTTGACGGCCTGACAGTCATTGACCGTTACGGCATCGTAGTCAAGGGTAAGGGTTGGAACTACAATATCGGACGTCAAGGCGCAACGGTGGGCGGCACTGCGCTTCTCTACAGCACGGAGGGATACACCGGCATTAACATGGGCGCAGTAGACGGCCTGACTGTTACCGGCAAGAGCGGGGTAACCTCCATTCAGTTTGTAGCTGGGGAAGAGTGGAAAGCCGGCAGCAGCGACAATAAACTGTACGCTGTTCGCGGCTCCTACAGCCCGGCAAAAGACTGGACTGTTGGCGCAACTTACGGTAAATACAACTACGCTGGTGCAACCAAGGATACCAACCACTACGCAGTAGACTTTGCCTATAATGTAGGTAAAGCAGGCTTCTTTGGCGAGTATACCAAATCCAGCGCCGATGCCCAAGATACTGCATATGACCTCGGCGTAACCTATGCTTTCGACGCTAAAAATTCTGCCTATGTAATTGCCCATAAGACCGAAGCAAATGGCGATATGGGCGGCTGGACCGACTTCGACAACAACGAAAAAGGTTTCTACTATGGCTTCGATCACAAAGTTGACAAAAACAAGACTCTAAG